>MAXT01000066.1 GCA_001751225.1 Desulfuromonadales bacterium C00003107
CCATGGCATTGCCGTTGGTATTGAGGCCGCTGATGCCACTGTACAGTGAACTTGAAATAGCCATAATCTATCCTCCTGAATGGGACCACGTCTGTCGGTCGGTGGTCCGCGAACCTCCTACGAGAGGACCGGTTCGGTTAAACGATAATTGCGCTGTCAATTTTTGTAAACACGTTGTCCTTAAGACTGTCTTTGTCGACTACGGTAACCACTTGGTTGTTTTTTACGCTGACGATCAACGCATTGTCGTTGAGCATTACCAAGGAGTCCCGTCCTCCTTTAGCTCGAACCTGGCCGACGGCTTCATTCAGTCGGGCAAGTTCCGCTTGGGAGAGATTGATATTGCGACTGGCCATGCGTTGTTGGGCGTGACGGGAAAAACCTATTTCGCTGCCGCGCAGCTCTTTACTGAATACCTCGTCAAAGGAAGCCCCGGACGGTCTGTTTTGGCGCTCAACCTTTCCGCCGGTCCTTGCGGAGGGCGGCACGATCGGTTGTGGGATCAGAGTGATTTTATCGCTCATAATCAGAGTTCCCTGATGCTTTTGACGTTGCTGAGGGAATAACTGCCGCAGTTGGTGACCAGGGTGCTTTGCGATCCATCAAGATCGACCCCGGTAACCTGCCCCTTGATCAGCGGTTGGCTGCTGATACCGTCCTCATTGGCGTCGAGGGCCAGAACCGACAGGGTGTAGTCGCCCTGGGCAATGGGAATACCTTTGCTGTTGGTGCCATCCCAGGTTACGAAGTGGCTGCCGGCTGTCATATCGGCCGGTTTAACAACTGCCAGGCTGTTGCCGCGGCTGTCCTGAACGTGAAGCTCGACTCGGTCGGCCTTGGCGTCAAGCTGGTAACCCAGGGTGACATCGCTGTCGCCCAATTGGAAGGCTCCCGTGTCGACGGTGACTTCCCGGCCGATCAGCCCCAGAGCAGAGAGCTGTTGCTGGTTCTGAGAGGTACTGGCCAGGCCTTCGATGTTTTCATTGACCGACATCAGCTGCTCAAGGGAACTGTATTGGGCCAGTTGCGCCGTGAACTCGGTGGGGTCGGAGGGGTTCATGGGATCTTGGTTCTGCAGCTGAGCTACCAGCAAGGTCAGAAAATCTTCCTTACCGAGGGTGTCGCTGCCGGTGATGGAAGAGAATTGACTAGTGTTGGAGCTGCCGCTTATGTTGGAAATAGTTGACATATGGTTGATTCACCTCCTTGGTTAAACGCGCAGGCTGAGGCCTTCCGTCGAAACGGAACGCGCGGGTGAGGTAACTGGGTTCACTGGATCGTTGTTGATACCCGAGGGGGCATTGAGATGCCTGCGGAACGAATCGGGTTGGCGATGGTTGGCAAAGGCTTCCTGGCCAGAATGACGATTGGAATCGACCCCGACCTGGATGTCTTCGAGTTTCACTCCCTGCTGACTAAGGGCTTCATGCAGCTTAGGCAGGTGTTTTTCCAGAATTTCCTGGACTTGTTGGTTTTGGGTCAGCAACTGAGCCTTTAATTGATCTTTTTCTAAGGTGAGGGACAGTTTGACTTCACCCAATTCCTCAGGGTTCATCCTGATGACGATTCGGCTCTGGTTTCCGGCACGATCAACAGAAATCCGGTCCATCACCTGATTAACGATCTGGTTTTCACTCACAAACTCCCCAGAAGCAAGGCGTATACTCCCTGGTTCTACGGAAGCTGCCTGCAATGGCTGGCTGGTTTGCTGGGCTACTGGCGAACCGTTCATTCCATTTTCCAGGATTGTTTCAAACGGCGTAGCGTTGATAGCCGAATTGGTGCCATTGGCTGCTGCCTCGGCTTGTAGGGCGGAGAAACCGGTTTCCTGCTTGGATGCAAAGGAAGGTTGGGAATCTTCATTTTGCGCTCCTGCAACGACTTGCGCGGACTCTTCCGTTTGAATTGCAATGGAAGCAATTTCACTACGATTAATACTTGTAGCTTGACGCCCACGAGATTGCTCTCTTAGGGGCCTCACTTCTTGCAGCAGGTTGCCTAAGCTGCTTTCCATCAGACCCGTTTGCTTGCTTGCTTCGTTGTTTGCCATGCCGGTTGGCTCTGGGTTGTTAGCTGGCATTACTTGGCTAGCCATCGATTTAGCGTCTGTCGGGATTGGCGTGTTCTGCTGGGGCCCGGCGGATGCTTTCTTCTGTGTCAGTTCGACAGGTTGGGTGCTAACAGCAATGTTCATTTTTTCTATTGGCAATGATTCTGTTGCCAACCCGATGGTAGTTGACTGGGTCGTTGTTGCTGTAGGCGCTGCTGTAGGCGCTGCTGTAGGCGCTGCTGTACCTGTCGTGACGGGTGCACCACTTGTGGCGGACACATTCTGGTTTGTTGCGGCAGGCGTTACATTTGCAACAGCCTTATCCTGAACTACCGATGTGACTTCTGCTTTGGTATTTGGCATATTTGCTTCAGAAAGCAGCGGCGTCATGTCCGCAGGTTTTGTGTCCTCAGTAACCATTGGGCCATTACTGACCATTAGAGCTGGTTCTGTTTTATGCGCGGGGACTGGTTCAACTGGAAGACCAGGAGCCGCTACCATGGTCAGCTCGTTCGAAGCAATGTTCTCTTCGTCAAGCTCCGTTGATGATTCTTCGCCTGCAGCGGATACGATCGGTTGAGAAAGTTCCGCTGCCTCGTCATCGAGTTGTGAAGTGCCATCAATCGCCGTTTCTTCATCTCCTGTTGAATTCACAGACCCTTTCTGCTGGTCAGTTTGTGCATCTTTGTTAGCCTTGCCCAGAACGTTCTGAAAAGATACGTTCTCTCCTTTGCTCGTTTTGCCTGTGGGCGCGGACGTTGGGTTGGTCTGTGGTTGCGCAGGTGGAATATTCAGCATTTCCATGTTTTCACCTCCTTTCTTTGTGGGATAAAAACTTTTTGCAGGCCGGCCTCTGGTTGAGGTTATTGTTTCTCGAGGCTGGCGTAGGATTTACTTAGTGTGGCTGCTACTTTCGGTTCCATGTTGTTCAGGACTTTTCCGGCCTTTTTGCTGTTCATTCCTTCAATAATGGTGACCGCCAAGTCCTTGTCGAGGCTGATGAGCAATTGGGCTGCCTTGGGTGGGTCCATTTTTTCGTAGATCTTGCTTAAAGCCTGTGCTTTTTCGTTTTCCAACTGTCGCTTTTCTTGGAGCAGTTCAGTAAGAGCGATGCGGGTTTTTTCCATTTCAGCCAACTTCTTATCGACTTCCCTGCTCAGGGTCTTTAGTTCCATTTCCTTCATTTCGAGAATTTTCTCTTTCTGCTTCAGCCTGGTCACTTCCTTTTGAATGGAGGAACGAATACGCCGTTCTTCCACCGTCGAAGTGGGTCCTTCCGGGGGTAACAAATCCGATGTTGTTTCAGCTCGGAGCTCTTGGACCGAGGGCAAAAGGACCGACGCCAGTAAGGCTAAAATAATGATAAGTCTGTTCATAAAGAATGCTTTCCGAGTCTCAGGGCAATATCGTCAAGGGTGGCTGACTCTTTCCGGTTGTCCTGATATTTTTGCTCGGCCTCCTTTTTTTCTTTGAGGTTTTCCAACAGTTTTTTTTCCTGGGCGGCTTCGGCCAGTAGTTGGCGATTACTTTTCACTTCTCGGTGTAGGTTATCGGCCTGTTCGATCAATGTCTGCAGGTCTTTGTGCTGCCGATTGATGCTTAGACGAAAAAGCTGCAGGTCCTGTACGGTGATTCCGCTCTGTTGGCGGCCAGAGAGTTCTTGGTGAAGTTTGTTCAGAGCAGCTCGTTGACTGGCGATCTGATGCTGTAGTGCGTTCTCACGTCGCAGTGAATCCGCCAGTTTTTGTTGAGCCAGATTTTCAAGCCTCTGTCTGTGCTTGAGAACGGTCTGGAGTTTGAAATTGTCGGCCATAGTGAAAAGTCCGTTGGCGCGAGGAAAAATGAAAACCGGATTGCTTTATGGCAGCCAGGTTCTTGGTGATAGCAGTTTTTAAATGGTCAGGTTACGGAACAATCGATGTCGGTAAAGCCCTTTAGAGTGAATGCAGGCCCATCGTTTTAGTCAAAAAGTTCGCTGATTTGCTGCAGGGTAGAGGGATAGTCAACTGCCTCGTCCATGCCTTGGCGAAGGAATTGTTTTACCGCATCGATTTTGGTTATTGAATAATCGATATCTGGGTTGCTGCCGGAACTGTAAGCCCCGATGTTGATCAAATCTTCCGCTTCTTGGTAGGTGGCCAGCACCTCCCTGACTCGGCCGCTGTTCTTATAATGCTCCTCGGAGACGATATCGCGCATGACTCGGCTGGCACTAGTTAGAATGTCGATGCAGGGATAATGGTTGGCCGCCGCCAGCTTACGGGATAAGACGATATGTCCATCAAGGATAGAGCGGACCGCGTCGGCTACCGGTTCATTCATGTCGTCGCCTTCGACCAGCACGGTATAGAGGCCGGTGATACTACCGGCCCCTTTGAAACTTCCCGCCCGTTCCAGCAGCTTAGGCAGGGTGGCGAAGACCGATGGCGTGTAGCCCTTGGTGGTCGGTGGTTCACCGATAGCTAGTCCGACCTCGCGCATGGCCATGGCGAAGCGGGTTACCGAGTCCATCATCAGCAGCACGTTCTTGCCCCGTTTGCAGAAATATTCGGCAATCGTCGTGGCGACAAAGGCTCCCCGCATGCGCAGCAACGGTGATTGATCAGAGGTGGCCACTACGAGAACAGAGCGGGCCAGGCCTTCTTCACCCAGGTCCCGTTCGATGAACTCCCGCACTTCGCGACCGCGCTCGCCGATGAGGGCGATAACGTTGATGTCGGCACGGGTGTTCTTGGCGATCATGCCGAGCAGGACGCTCTTGCCGACCCCGGAACCAGCCATGATGCCCATGCGTTGTCCTTCGCCACAGGTCAATAGGCCATTGATGGCGCGGATACCCAAATCGAGAGGCTGGTCGATGTTTTTGCGAGCCATAGGGCCGACGGGCAGGGCGTAGAGGGGCATTTCAACCTGGGGGGAGGGCGAAGGGCCGGTGTCGATGGGCTGTCCCATAGCGTCGATCACCCGGCCGAGCAGCTCGGGGCCGACCGCCAGCGAGGCACTGTCTCTCAATACGCGTATTAGGCTGCCGGGACCGAGACCGCGTAATTCACCAAGGGGCATAAGCAGCGCCCGGCCATCGCGAAAACCCACTACTTCGGCGGGAACCGGTTCGCCTCCGTTGAGAGGCACCAGTTCGCATAGGGTGCCGACGGTCGATGCCGGACAGTAGCCTTCAACCACCAGGCCGACGATCTTGGTGACCTTGCCGCTGACCTGCAGAGGGTTGAGGTTGTCCACGCATTGCAGTAATTTTTCCATCAGCCCTGCTCCACGGTACTCAGCAGGGTGCGGCGGATCTCTTCGAGTTGTCCTTCAATGGTGGCATCCACGGCACCGAGATCCGATTCGACCAGGCAGCCCCCACGGGCGATTTGCGGGTCGCCTTCAACACTAATACCTTCCAAACCGTTGATGCTGGTGATGAACAAGGGTTTGTTTTTCGTGACCAAGGCCAGGTCTTCGGGATGAACCTTGATGTGATAATGGTCGGAACGCACGGCGGCGCGCAACGCTTTGTCAATTGTGGTCAAGATGAGTTCGCGGTTGAGACTCACTTCGCTGTGAATGACCTGGCGAGCGATGGACAGCACTAGCCGCAACATGTCCTGAGTGCTGTTTTGAAGCAGGGTAGCACGCAGACGACCAACCTCCTCGACCCCTTGAGCGAGCATCTCCAGGGAACTGTCGAACTGCAGTCGAATTTCCTGCTGTCCTTCTTCCTTTCCCTGCAGATAGGCTTCTTCAATCTGCTTACCGAGGTCTGCCGGGGCAACTGTCTGTTGGGCGGAGGGCTGCTCGGTTTGGTTTTGCTGCGAGGTCGAAACGGCCTCTTCGCTGAAGGACTCGTCCTCGAAGAGCAGACCGTCTTCTACTATCTGGCCATCGTCACCGAACTCCCGAAAGCTGATTCGTTTAAGACCCTGCGTATCGCTGGAACGATAAATTTTAGACGAGAGCATCTGCCCCTCCACGGCCAGGGATCAGGATCTTTTCTTCCTCTTCGAGCTTCAGGATGATCTTGACGATTGTCTGTTGCATTGTTTCGACCTCCGAAAGTTTCACGGGTCCCATGGCTTCAAGGTCGTCCTGAATCATTTCCGCTGCTCGGCCCGAAATGTTCTGAAATATCGATTCTTTGAGTCCGTCGGATGCCGACTTGAGGGCCAGGGTCAATTGATCGTTGTTGACCTCTCTCAGGACGGTTTGGAGGGTGCGACCGTCAAGGTTGATCAAGTCTTCGAACCTGAACATGTTCTTGCGAATCTCTTCGGCCATATCCGGGTCGGTCTTTTCAATCCCCTCAAGAATGTTCTTATCCGCCCCTTGGCCCATATTGTTAATGATGTCGACCACCCGGTTGACGCCTCCCAGTTGTTGTTGTTTGTCCTGACGGGCGACGATACCGATTTCTTTGCGCAGGGCGTCTTCGATCTGGCCGACAATTTCTGGAGAAACCTGTTCAATTCGAGCAATACGATACATGATGTCGGAGCGGACAGAATCGTTCATGGAATTTAGAACCTTGGCTGAGTGGTCGATCTTCTGAGTCGACAAAATTAGCGCAACGGTTTGAGGATGTTCGTTTTCCAACAGGCTGGCGACCATGTGGGGCTGCATGATGGCAATGGTTTCCAAAGGGCGTGCTTCATCTTCCCAAGTTACCTCCTCCATAAGCTTCTCGGCTCGTGCTTGGTCGCCGCCGCCAGAGATGACATTTTTAACAAAATCATTGCCACGAATAAAGATTCCGGCATGGGTTTTTTGGGTGCGGTGAAATTCGGCCACCACTTCTCGGGATACTTCGGCGGGGATGTGTTCAATGTTGACCATGCAACGGGTGATTTCACGTACCTCGGTATTGCTAAGGGATTCAAAAACCTTTGAAGTAGCTTCCTCTCCAAGGCATAAAAGGAGAATGGCGGCTTTCTCTGCTCCCGATAAATTGTGGGCATCCATATTGGTCAAGAGCTCCTTCAGCCTTCTTTAAGCCAGGTTTTGATGATTTGTGCGGAAACGTTTTCGGAATTCAATACCTGCTCCCGTATTTTCGCCGCTTCGGCATTGGGGCCTTCAAGTTGCAGCGGTTTTCCGGAAAGTTCCGATTCCAGCTGCTCGACGGTTTTGTAGTGCTCTACCATTTTGCCTTCGCCTTTAAGGGTCTTGACCAGTGGTCGGACGAGCAGAAAATAGAGGAGCAGGGCGGCGATCGTCAAGAGTCCGTATTTGACCATCGGCAAATAACTGTAAATATCCGCTCCGGGCGTGGCTTCAGGAGCGGTTGTATCGTAAAAATCATTTTCAAAGGGGCGGGAAAGAACCACGATCTGGTCTCCACGCTCATCACTTATTCCCAGGGCGCTTCGCACCATCTGCTCAATGGAAGTAAGTTCTTCGGCCGGCCGGGGTTCGTAGGTCGCTTCGTTTGCTTCGCCGGCAGGGAGCTGGCGATCAGCAACCAATACCGCAACAGACAAGGTTTTGATGGAGCCTACCGATTCCACAATTTTGCTGACCGTTTTACTGACCTCGTAGTTGGTGGTCTCATCACTGCGGTTGGAAGAGTTGAAACCCTGGCTGCCCGAGGATTCGTTGATATTCGACTCCACACCGGGGACGCCGCCATTGGTACTGTTGCCGCTCTTCTCGGTTGTGGCCTGTTCACTGCGGACTGCCGAGCCGTTGGGGTCATAGGCTTCTTCCAGATGCTCCCGTTGCGAGAAGTCGAGACTGGCGGTGATCTGGACCAGAGAATTGCCGACCCCCAGCGCTCGGTCGAGCAGGGATTGGGCACGGTTTTCCAAGCGTTTTTCCAGACTTTGTTGATATTGCTGCAAGCCTGGACTGAGAGGGCTATTCATGTCTGCTTGAGGAGATTTTGACAAGACTCGGCCGTTAGCATCGATAATCGAGACCTGACCGGCATGGAGTCCTTCAACGCTGCCTGACACCAAATTGACAATGCCTTGGATCTGACCGTCATTAAGCTTGCGCCCCGGTACCAGTTTGACAATAAC
>MAXT01000067.1 GCA_001751225.1 Desulfuromonadales bacterium C00003107
ATTTACAGCAACTTTTGGACTTGATCAACTGTCCCGACTGTGCCTATTGGTTAGGGCTTCTTCCCACTCTGTTTAATATAACGATATTTTTTCTGGCCAAGGATTATCCATCGCAGTTTTCCATGTTTTATCAATATATTGGTGAGTGTATTCTTGCTCAACCCAGTGAAATTTATAGCTTCCAAGCTCCGTAAGTGCCCAGCCTTGTTCTTCTCTATTGAACAGGCCGGCGACTTTACCAAGGCGCAACCAGAAAGAAAAGTCCTTGTTTAACTCCGATGAAAAGAGTTCTTTGTAATCCTTTTCTGACAGATATCCTTTATAGCAATTCCAGAACAACCAATACAATTTCCTTGTTCTTGTTGTAAATTGCATTCTTAAGGAAGTTGGTACGATATGTTTGTTTGCTGTTTCAATATATGCATCGACAGAAAACGTGTTTGCTTTGAATGAATCAAGTCCCAACGAAGTTGCACTTGGGCCGAAACCAAGGAAGCAATCTCGTGTAATGGAAGAATATTTTGGGGCATTTTTTTTGCCGAATGTCCATACAGAAGTTCTGACAAAACCTGATTCGTCTGCAGTTTTTAACAACGTAGACAATAGTTTTTTTTGTGCAATACGACCCTGAGGTTTTTTGCGATTGTCGGCATATGAAAAATCTATAAAAGGATAGGTTGAAATTTGTGTAGCACCGGCTTCCACAGCTTTCAAAAAATCCGTTCGCAAATCATTCTCGCTTTGGCCTGGAATCCCAAAAATCAAGTCAATGTCAATTGCTTGGAAGTTGCCCCGGTTAAGATGTTTGAATGTTGAGTTGAAGTCGAGGTCGTCTCTTCCAAGATTTTTAAGAAGTGCTCCATTGAAGGACTGAACGCCAATGCTCACCATATCAAAACCAGCATTCTCCAACTTCATTGCAGTGTCGATAGTTATGTCGCGCGGATGTAATTCAACACCAGCGTTGCCTTCAACAATGAAATAATTGTCGATTATTTTTCGAATTGTTGACAATTCATCAATCATTAATGCAGGGCTTCCCCCTCCAAAGTATAGGCTTGTTGCCTTTCTTTTTTTGCCCGGCAAAACTACTTTCTTTGCTACCAATGCGATTTCTGCTATCAGGGCTTTGAGGTATGGCTTGAAATAATCTGGGGATAATTTGATTTTGTAATAAGGACAAAAGGGGCATAAATCATTGCAAAACGGAATGTGGACATACAGACCAAGGTTTGGCACATTGTAATTCGGCAAATAACCGATATCTTTTTTGAACTCAAAGGGCCCCAATTGATGCCCGAGAAACAATCGCATTGCATGCGTAACAATCATATGCCTTCCTTTAGATGTACCTAAGATTTTCAAGAAGAGCTGTAAATTTGAAGGTCTGCAGCACCCAAGTTTCGACTGCAGGGGTGCAACCACAGTTACGACAAACATTCTCGTCATAAATGCCAATTCTGCAACAGCATTCTGACAAAACACCTTGATTGATTGTTACACTTGCATATAAGTTTCTTTCCCAACTGTCTTTTATGAGAGCTGTGATTCCCGCAAAAGTATTAAAGACAGCGAAGGGGTGTTTTCTTTTGAAAATCATCAGATTTCGCAAGACTTCTTTTCTTGTTTGACAATTAAGAATCAACGATTCATCTCCGTCGATATATTTCGTATAGAGATGGAAAAGGATTCCTTTGATATTTTTTGTCTTAAGGATGTTTTCTGCAGCCTCTTGAAACGTATCGGAGTTGTTGCTGCTTATTGTAAAATTTACATGAATTCCTTTGTGCGATGAATTTGAAATATTTTTGATTATATTTTCATACACCGTACCTCGAATGATGTTGTGTGAATTTTTAAAACCATCGAGGCTGACCCATAGATAATCTGCTGATGATTGAAGCGAATATGTCCCATTTGTACAAATTACGACACGGAAAAAACCAATATTTTTGGCAGTTTGAACAACATTTTCAACAATGTTCCCGCTGGCATCTTTCCAAACGAAGGGTTCTCCGCCGGTAATCACTAAAACTCTGGAGCCTGTCTCATATAAAACGCGAAGATCCTTCTCGATATCTTTTATTGAACGCGGCGGATATCCGAGGTGAGAAACGGTGCAGTGTTTGCAATTTAAGTTGCACTCGTCGGTTAAAATAATCGAACTATTTAATGGTATCTCCTGTTTAAGAACAAGCGTGCGGAATCCCCAAGTCAAATAATAAATGATTTTAAAAATCACGTTACGATTCCTTTAGGTGAACAGCAAATATCCCTGACGATGAGTCGTTCTAGCAGAGTTTGATGGAGTTCCGGGGACACCATACTCATTAGCCAGGTTTTGGCCCTGGTTTTTTCTTTGTCAGATCACGGCCAAGGATTTGCGTTAGTTTGTTAAGAAACCTGTCGTCTCCCAATGGCCGCCCAGTTCTTTCTGCTTGTTTAAGAGCAGTTATTGTTGATGCGCTGGGCTCATCAGCCAAGAATTCTTTCCAGTCAGTCACCATATCGACAAGAGGTGATTGCCCTACCAAAGGATCAGGTTTGCTTTTGACATGAAAGGTAGCGCTACTCCATGGATAATCCTTTGGGCGAGTGCAAAGCTTACTTCTGACGGGGTTCAGCGCAATATAACGGGTGGCAGCAAGTAAGTGTGGCTCGTCCATGGGGTATGAAGCAACATTTCGGGGGTCAAGTCTTGCAATGCCATTATTGCACTGAAAGAACCCAATCTCTAAGGCCTTGCCCCTAATTCACTTATTGCATCGAAAGGTTTGACCCCGGCGTTCTTTATTATTTAAAATATCCGGGCTGAATAGCATCGCATTTGTGTGTCCTTTGTGTCTGGCTGAAGGGGCCGCCTTCTTTGTGTACACGAGCTCCGATTTCATGGGTAGAAGTATAGTCATTTTCCAATAGCTGGGGGTAATCGGCAGTCTTCTTGGACAGGTCAAGCATCAGAGCCTGGCAAAAGACGCGGTAAACGGCGCGCTCCCGAGCGATCGTCTAAATGGGAGGCAGGCCTGCAGGTTGCTACTGTTCGTCTCGCCCCTTTTGATATCCGGACACCAAAAGCCACACGCCCCACGCCAGCGCCAGCGCCATCAACAATGAGCCGAAACCATGGGCGAACTTCGCCAGGGCATGGTCGAAGCGAAGCAGCCCCGTTTCGGTCAGCAAATACTCCCAGTCGTGAAAACCGTAGGGCGACGAATGGCCGAAATTCCCCCCTAGCAGAGGCAGCCGCCCGGCCCGTGCATCGTTGATGTACGGTGCAATGTCGAGAAAATTCTCCCCGAGCCACCATAGACAAACTGCTCCGCCGAAGGGGTCGCGAGTTTTCAGTAGCAACGTTGTCATGCACACCAGCGGAACCAGCAACTGTCCCAGGGTTCCGCCGAGGGAGGTCATGAAACTGCCCAGGGGCCGAAAAAACAGGTGTCCGGCTTCGTGGAAAGGCAGATTCACCAAGTGCAGCCAGCTATTCCCGGCGGCGTTGCCGGCGATACCGGCCAATATCAGCTTGCCGCCCCAGACGGCCATGACCAGTAGTACCGCTGCCTTCCAGATACCCTCCAGGGCTTGCGGGGCCTCTGCATCCTTCTCCGGGGGGACAGGTTCCTGCGGAGGCAGTTCCGTCAGGTCCGGTTCCTGGCGAATCTTGGCGAAGATCACCCGGCATCGAAAGCAGTCTTCCCGGTCCGGCTGATTTTCATAGCCGCATTTTGGACATTCCATTGCTGCCCCTGTTCCGAAACGGACAATCGATTATCGGTCCCGCATTTGTACATTTGTGGGGGCAAGTCTTGTAATGCCATTATTGCACTGAAAGAACTCAATCTCTAAGGCCTTGCCCCTAATCCACTTATTGCATCGAAAGATTTTGACCCCAGCGTCCTTTATTTTCTAGGCATTGCTGAATTCTCCCTTGCTTAGATAGGCAGGCCGCGCATGTGGCACTTGGGTGAGCACATACTCTTGCTGGGGCATTCCATGTTCTGATGGGCGCACCATTTTTCTGATTGTTGTAGGCAACTACCCTTTTGAAGGCATTTGCCGTCGCAGGTTCTCTGCTTTGGGCAGTCTCCGGTTTTACCGCCACAGTGATCACCGGAACAGTCTTTGGTGCAGCCGGGTAATGGTACGAGACGAAGGAGTGCTTCATCACCTTCAGGTTCATCAAGAAACCGGACCTCTTTTAGGGCTTTTTCCAGAGCTGTTTTCTCTTCATCACTCATGTTTGCCTCCTTGGCCACTTTCGGCTTTTTTCCAGCCATCGATACGAAGTTTCAACCTGTCGATCAGATTGTATTTCTGGGTAAAGCAATCCTTTTTTTGGTCAATCACCTTGTCGTATGGGCAGCCGCCCATGCAGACCGGTAGCATTTTGCAGTTCCGGCATTCTGGGTCTTCAAAGGGATCGAAGCTCAACCACCGAAAAAAATTGTCGTTGGGCTTAGTTTCGAATATGGTGCCGACTTTTTGCGATTCGACCCCGGCACAGTTCCAACACTTGGCCAGATTGCCCGAGGGGTCAATCAAGTAGGAGTTTACTTGATCGGCAAGACAGACTCCTCCTTTGAGGGATGGACGCATGGATACGGGCCAACCCCGGTCCACAAGGAGCCTGTTGAGGCTCATCTCCACTTTGGAAAATTCCGGTGTCGACAAGCATTGATGAGATATCCCAGGACAAGCGGCACCGATGGCTTGAACTTGGCCAAAGTATACGGAAACCTTGTCTTGCAGCTCTTTTTGTTCAAGCAGACCCAATAACTCATTAACCTGTTCGGGGTTGGTCCGATCGATGTTGATACGGACCGCTATTCGTTCGAAGAGATGGCAGGAGGCTTCCAGGTTTTTTAAAACGGTGTCGAATGACTCTCCCCCTCCCTGTAGTGGGCGTCTTGCATTGTGCACTGCAGGAGGCCCGTCGAGGGTGACTTGCCAGAAGCGCACAGACATCTCCTGGGTGAGTTTTTTAGCTACCTCGGGAGTCATGAGATAACCGTTTGAAATTATGTCGGCTTCGTAGGGGATTGCCATGGTCCGGCATAGACTTTTGAAACGACGGGTGAGCTTTTCCATGATGTCGAAGGCAAGCAAAGGCTCACCGCCGTACCAGCAAACACCGAGTCCCTTCTTGTCGTGAAGAGCCTCCAGCACATAGTCATAGACCGCGTCCGCTGTCTCAGTCGTCATTATGGCGCGCGAGGGTTCCTCAAAGCAGTAGATGCACTTGAAGTTGCAGTCTAGGGTTGGGGCAATGGTTAAGCCCAGCTCCCTGTTGGAAAAGCGACTCATACGATTTCTGACCTTGAGCCGGGTAAGCTCGTCTTTTTCTTTTTCAATCAGGTAACCGCCCTGCAGCAGGGGATCAAAGGCCTCTTTCGGTATAGATGAAAGGATTGACTCATCCCAGTTGTCCACCAGTTGAACGATTTCAGGTCGGAGGGTGATCATGGCGTTGGTGAACGAGTTGTAAAGATAATTTTTTCCGTCATGAAAAAATGGGAAATTGTATCTGGAAAGCTTCATAGCTTGTGTATTCACCTTGATGATTGAATGCATCCCAAAAAGTCAGGGCCACGGTGTCATGGCGTTTTTTCAGGATCGCAACAGAGAAGGAATCGGAGGGCAGGCTTCCAGGGTAGAGTAGTTCAGGAGGTTAACATTTCCCCGCCATCCATATGAGGTCAAAGACCGGTTCGTATTATATTTTGGAAATTAAACAAGCCTTAATATTGCTCAGAGGCTCTATTAAGTCAACGAGTTTATGTGAGTCAAGGCGGTATTTTTGCTGGCGAAGAAATCTATATTATTTGGGGCCCTCAGCCCTACCCAACTCCCCATCCGCAATCTTGATATGCCCTACCTGTCGCCAGGGAATCCTCAGCAACTCTGAGCCGGCGGCATCAACGGCCACCGGATCGAATCCGGCGAGCAGCTTGTTGACTGGCGGATCGCAGGTCGGCCCGCCGAGGTGGTACTCGGAAAGGCCCACGCTGGCGTCGATGAAAGCAAGATCGGGTTGGCGATAACGGTTGAGCTCAAAAATCGAGGTCTGCATCTGCTGGTGAAAGGCCGACTTCTTCCAGTGGCCGCCGCGCTGGTAGTAGGCTGGTGGCGCCACACCGATCATATTTTTCATGCTCAGGGTGACGGTGGACAGGGAATGAGCTTTGAGCACGGCAGCGGAGAGGACAAAGCTGTCAATTACCATGCGTGGCATCATGAAGCTGGGAAAGACCCGGTTTCGCGGATCGTGCAATTTGACTAGATCCGCTTCGTTGAGATCGACCAACTGCAGGTCGAGTTCTGCGGCCAACCGGTCGTAGCCGTGAATGGCGAACACCTCATCGGTGGTCAGATGTTTCTCGCCGGTTCCCTCAGCGATGATGATCTCTGCGTCGCTCCACTGGCGGCAGGCCCGCACTAGAGCTGCGCAAGCGGCAACCGGCAGGGTCACCGGTGGCGGAGAAGCGTTGACCAGATTGGGTTTAATCAGGATGCGCGACTGACGACGGAGTACTTCGGGTGCGCCGATGCTTTTCAGCAGGGCGGGAATGGTCTCTTGGTAGGAGATAAAATCAGCTATATCGCAGGGTCGTTGCATGGGGATATTGTAGCGGCAGTGAGGCGGTGAAGCAAACCGAGTCCTGCCATCAAGGTTGCGGCGCTAAGGACTTGGGGTAGCGGGCTTGATTAATCCTCTGGAGTATCAGCCTGGGCGAGTTTTACTTCTTCCAGCTTGGCGCTGACTTCCCTGAAACTGCCGTGAAAGACCTCGCCCTGTTCACAATAGGGTTCCTCGTTGATTACCAGGAAATAGTTGCCATGGTCCTCTTTGAAAACGCTGTAGGCGTAAATGCCGTAAGTTTCGGTGTAAACTGCTACAGGTGTCATGTCCCATCTCCTTGGCAATTTGGGTATTACGAGTTATAAAACCGGCGGGTCGCGTCCCGCCAGCCGCCCTACTTTTTGTCCAAGCCAACAAAAAGTAGGCAAAAAATGGCTGCCACTGCGTGGAGCATGCTGTCACGCAGGTAAGGAGAAGACTAACAACCCTAGGGCCATTCCAAAACGACAGTAATTTCTTTGCGCGGCCCTTCTTCCGACAGTTAGTTACTTAAACGATCGGTCCAAATCTCTTCCTAACGGTGATCGAAGGGGCTGTTAGGTTTTAAAAACCATAACGCATATGCAACACCGTTATGATTGTCTCTGCTGACCGCTGCCTGCACGCTGTTACAATGACAGGGGGGCCGCCAACGAAGCGGCTTCTCTTCAATGCCGCAAAACAGGAGCCTCGATTTGATAACCTTCGCGACAGAAGTCCGGCGACAGCCAATCCGTCCTTTCTTTGGTTACTTGTTGAGTGCCACGACATCGTGGACCCCAAAAGGTGCCAGGACATCGTAGACAAAGTTCTGTGACAATCGAATAGCCACCAGTCATTCTGTTGAACACCGAATTCAATTACGGAGGTGTTCATGAAGAATGACATTCGTCAGGAACGGATCCATGCGGTTTGGCGTTATCTTAATGGCGAGAAGCCGGAAGCCATCTGTGCATCGCTCAGGCGTTCAAAAGCTTGGCTTTATAAATGGATCGAGCGCTACGACGAAAATGACAACTCTTGGAGCGAGAGTCACTCTCGACGACCGCTCACCAGCGCTGACCGTACGCCGCAGGAGGTTGAGGAGATTGTAAAGCTGGTTCGCCACAACCTCTACAAAGAGAATCTATTTTGCGGTGCCCAAGCC
>MAXT01000068.1:0-248 GCA_001751225.1 Desulfuromonadales bacterium C00003107
AGGGCGCAGACCATAACCGAGGTCTTGCTTGAGCGAATCGTTGAGACCCAGTCAGAGGTCGTCATACTCGACATAACAGGAGTTCATTCGGTCGATACCAATGTGACGCACCATTTATTGAAGATCGTCAGTGCGTCGAGGATGCTTGGCGCGGAATGCGTGATCACAGGCATCGGTCCGAATATTGCGCAGACGATGATTCATCTGGGCGTCGATCTCGACGAGCTTACCACGATGGCGGATATGCA
>MAXT01000068.1:370-3022 GCA_001751225.1 Desulfuromonadales bacterium C00003107
TTACCACGATTGTGGTCAGCCAGAGCGTCGCAGAGAATATGCTTGAAACAGAAGTATACCTTCGTCTGGAGACGACTGTGCAGTCGAGAGCGGATCACGTCGAGACGGTTCTGAAGGAGTATGGAGTGCTCACCGAGACGTTGGCGGCAGGAAATCCTTGTAAAGATATGGTTGACGAAAGCAAGGATTATGCAGAGAGGATGAAGCAAATTAATCGGCGGATCAATAATACAATAGATACCCATAACGAGATTTCGAGGATCAGAGTACTGGATGAAAACGGCACAGTGATCGCATCCAGTCATGCTGATGTCGGGCTTGACAGAAGCACCGACGACATTTTCTCGAAGGGGAAAAACGGGGTTTACATCGGAGACCTCCACACCTCCAGATTCACTGGAATCACTGTTCTGAGCGCATCAGCACCGATTCTGGTGAACGGTGAATTCGCAGGAGTTCTTGTGATAAATTATGACGCTGAAAAGAAATTATTTGAGATTGCAACAGAGAGAACCGGTCTCGGTGACACCGGGGAGATCTACCTCGTAAACGATGACGGCTACATGATAACACCATCGAGGTTTGTGGAGGGTGCCGTTTTAGAGACGAAAGCCAGTGAGATAATACACCACCCCGAAGATGCTTGCGATAACACCGCGGCCATGACCACGAATTATCAGGGCACAAGCGTTCTACAGGTTCACAAACATATTGATGAGATGGATTGGGTGCTGGTCGCAGAGATGAGCGAAGAGGAAGCGCTCGCACCGGTTGCCGGGCTGACACGCGTGGCACTGTTTACAATCATTGCACTGCTCCTTGTGGGAACCATCGTCGCGATAGCGATCTCAGGGAACATAACGGAACCGCTTATCAGGTTGCGAAAAGGCGTTGAAGCGATAGAGGCAGGCGATCAGGATCGTAGAGTCGGAACAGATGCGGAAGATGAAGTCGGAGATCTCTCAAGATCCTTTGACCGGGTGTTTGGTGAGATTAAAGAGTCGAGAGTCGAACTTGAGGAGTATAACACAAACCTTGAGTTGCAGGTCGAGGAGCGGACCAGAAAACTTGCGGAATCAGAGAAATACTTAAAAGAACTCGTCGATAAACTGAGTATCTCGCAGGAGTCGCTCTCTGCGCCGGTTGTTGCGGTCTGGGACGGAATTCTTGCGCTGCCGCTCATCGGAATGATCGATGAAAACAGGATCACAACGATCATGGAGACGCTTCTTTCAGAAATTACGCGGACGCAGTCTGATGTTGTGATACTTGATGTGACCGGCGTTCACGAGATCGATACTTATGTGACGAATCAACTGATCAAAATCGTCAGAGCCGCGCAACTGCTCGGCGCAACATGCATCGTCACAGGAGTGGGACCCGAGTCTGCGCATACGCTTGTTGATCTTGGCATTGATATGTCAGAACTATTGACAAGGCGGACATTGCAGGAGGGTATCAGGCATGCGCTTAAGATCACTGGGGGGTTAACGCGCGAATTGCCTGATTAAACGAGCATTGCCGTATGTCGGGTCATGGGGCGAATTTGTGATTTCCGTAATGGTCAATTGGATGCGCAACAACGTGAAAGACGTGAAGACTGAGATCAACAATACTCTTCGCGTCTCTTTCGCCTTTCTCGTTAAATCGGAGGAACGCGAGGGCGCAAAGAACAAAAATTCACTGTTGGTGATCATGTTTTATGAGCATTGGTTGCTGTGTGTTCATGGTCAGATTGCCCATTACAAAAGCCTCATGAATTTCCGAGAAGAGACGATATGGAGATTCCAGTAACTCCTTAATCAATCACACTTCTGGAGATGAGATCGATTCCCAGCACCTTACACTTCTTCTTTGCCGTTTTTGTTATGCTCGCACTGATCATGATCGATTTTATCTCTTTTTTAAGCTGTTTCGCGGCAAACAGGCTCTTTCGATGAAAATCAAGCACATCGCCCAGTTTTATATGGGATTTCACCTCGACCACATAGCTCACGGTATCCTCAAGATACAGATCGTACTCCACATCTGCTGGCGCCCCATAGAGTTCCCCTTCCGCATCCCTCAACAACAACCGTTCGATCTTTTTGAAAGTCTGCCCTGAAAACTCCTCGACCGTCTGCCTGATGATCTCCTCCAGACCGTAGCCCACACGACCGCCGAGTGCAGATACCTCCAATCGCACCTCTCGCTGACCGCGTTGCACCGAATCGAGTCGTTCATCCATTCCGTCGAATCTTTTATCTACTCCATCAAAGCGTTGATCTACTCCATCAAGTCGTTCATCCGTTCCGTCGAATCTTTTATCTACTCCATCGAAGCGTCGGTTCATCTCTTCGAAGCGTCGGTTCATCTCTTCGAATCGTTGATTGCTGTCCTCTCTAAGTTTCTTGAGTTCATCCAGAGCCCGCTCAAAACCGTCTTTCGGTGCGAAAACATCTGCCATGATGCCCATGATCTGATACCTGAAATCCCCATGTTCTCTCAGGAGGCCAGGGAGTTTTCGGCACATAAAATTTTCCAGTTCTGCCGAGCTGAGTGACTCTGCATCTGCCATACACATAGTGATCACTCTAATTGATCCACACACCAGTTAAGGTTATGGGGCACTTATGCACCATCAGACCGCCCGATATCAGAGAACTTCCGACA
>MAXT01000069.1 GCA_001751225.1 Desulfuromonadales bacterium C00003107
AAAACCCGCGAGGTCTGATCCGACAGGTTGCCGGTGATAACCGCTTCCAGCGGTGAAACGACGCCTTTGTCCTCGATAAAATCACCGAGAGAAGAATCTTCTTCTTCACCGATGGGAGTCTCCAGGCTGATCGGTTCCTTAGCGATTTTGAGTACCCGGCGAACCTTCTCCAAGGGCAGCTCCATACGTTCAGCAATCTCTTCAGGCAGCGGCTCGCGGCCGATTTCCTGTACCAATTGACGGCTGGTGCGAATCAACTTGTTGATGGTTTCGATCATATGCACCGGAATGCGAATGGTGCGGGCCTGATCGGCAATAGCGCGGGTGATTGCCTGACGAATCCACCAGGTCGCATAGGTTGAAAATTTATAGCCCCGCTGATATTCGAATTTATCGACGGCTTTCATCAGGCCGATATTGCCTTCCTGAATCAGGTCGAGAAACTGCAGCCCACGGTTGGTGTATTTTTTAGCAATGGATACCACCAGGCGCAGGTTGGCCTCCACCAGTTCGGACTTGGCCGCTTTGGCTCGCCACTCGCCCTTCTGCACCTCTTTCAGGGAGTCGAGTAACTCCTCGGGGGCAAATCCGGACTCTTCTTCAACGCGTTTGAACTTGCGCTGAGCGCTCTTAAGCCTCTTTTCCACCACCAGCAGGGTATCGATGGGGGCATTGAGCTCCTCGGAGACCTGTAGGGCATCGGCATCGCTTTTGCGCATGCGGCGCAACAGACGCTTAATATCACGGTAAGGACGGCTTAGCTCCTCTTCGCAGGCGCGGACTTCGGCCAGGCCCTTTTTGACCTGTTTTGCCAGCTCCTTGAGGCGATCGACGATTTTATCGACCTGATAATCCTTGAGGCGAATCTCCCGCATCAACTCGCCGGTGGCTGCATTCAGTTCCTGCTCCTCGGCCAGCAAGTCCTGTTTCTGTTCTTTGGTGGCTGCGGCCTGCTGCTCACGTAAAGCCATGAGCTGCTCATTTTTCTCGCGGATTCCAGCCATCAGATCGAGGGTGCGCTTGCGCTGTTTCTCCTCGACCTCGGCGCCCTCTTCTACTTCGAACTCTTTGGTGATCTCGGCCACACCAATCTGGTCTTTGGCCAGCTTGTCACCGAGGACCAGCACGTCCTTGAAGGCAATCGGGGTCTTCATGATGACCCGGGTCACCTGAGCTTCACCGGCTTCGATCCGTTTAGCGATCTCTACTTCGCCTTCCCGGGTCAGCAATGAAACCTGGCCCATCTCCCGCAGATACATGCGCACCGGATCGCTGGTCCGACCTAGCACACCCGCCGCGTATTCGGTTTCGTCATCGTCATCATCGTCGTCATCGTCGCTAGCGGTACCAGCCTTTTTTTTGAGACTGGCAGCGGCTTTGCTTTCCGAATCGACCACTTCGATGTCCATCTCGCCGAACATACTCATTAAGTCGTCGAGCTGGTCCGAGGAAACCATCCCTTCAGGCAAAATGTCGTTGACTTCATCGTAGGTCAGGTAACCTTTTTCTCTACCGAGGTCGATAAGTTGCTGGACCTCTTCCATGCCGGCTTTCTTAGACATGTGCGTATATTCTCCTCTCGATTTCCGTTAATCGGAAATAGGGTTGTTACATATCTGAACAAAAGGGTCGTTATCTGGGCATTCTGGTTTTCTTCTGAGCATCAGACAGCTCGCGCTGATATTTAGCTCGTTCTTCGCCGTCGCCGTTCTGCTCCGCCTGCCTGATCAGCTCAGCTAACTCTAGCTGGCGCTCTTTTAGACGCCCAAGCTCCACGGTCCGTTTACAATCCTCGTAAGTACGAAGAGGATCTTCCGCGAGAACTTGATCGTCCTTTACAATGATACCCGAAAGAATCGCCTTTTGGCTCTCACTCAGGCTGTTTAGCAATCGTTCTTCTTCGAGGCAGCCTTTCTCATCGCTGTTGGCAATAAGACCTTCAGCAATAGCTCGTCGGTCAGCATCACTAAACAACGCCGCGGGTTTTTCTTCGGCAACCTTTTGGCGCCACACGGCATCGACCTTCATTAAGTGCAATAATAGTTCCTGAGCCTTAACTTCCCTGCCACTTGCAACAGCTTGCCGTAATGGCTGCTGCTGAGGCGGCGCCACAGGCCTTGGCGCTGCCGGTTTGGAAACAGTCCGCGCCGCTGGCGGTCGAGAACCTGCTTTCTTTTTAAGCAGATTCTCATCGAGCCCGGTTCGCCGCGCCAGCTCCTTAAGGTAAAGATCCCGCTCCAGCTCACTCGGCAACAGACGTAGTTTACCAAGCATCTCCTCGGCCGCCCGCGCTTTGCCTTCTATACTGTCACCATGGATCGTCAGGCAGTGATCGAGAAATACTTGCAACACCGGCCGCGCCCGATCGAAAATGGCCTGCAGCTCCTCGGCAGTATGACCAGCCAGATATGAATCAGGATCCTCATCGGCTGCCAGTTCGACCACCGATGCGGATAAGCCCTCGGCCAAAAGGACTTCCATGGCACGAAAGGTCGCCTTACGACCGGCTTTGTCCTGGTCAAAGAACAGCAGCAGTTTTTTACAATAGCGCTTGAGCAGCCGCGCATGTTCGGCGGTCAGGGACGTACCGCAAGTCGCCACGGCATTCTGAAAACCGGCCCGATAGAGGGCCAGCTGATCGAAGTATCCTTCGACCACAATTCCCGTCTCGCTGTGTCGCATCGCCTCTTTGGCCTGGTAAAGACCATAGAGAATCTGCCCCTTGTGATAGATGGGCGACTCGGGCGAATTAATATATTTGGGCAGGCTATCATCCAGCACACGACCACCGAAGGCCACCACCCGACCGCGGCTATCCTGAATGGGAAACAATAGCCGACGACGAAACAGGTCGTAATCGCTGCGCCCATCGCGACCGGCCCGCACCAGCCCAAGTATATCCCGGGCCCATTTGGGCTCAAAACCCTTACCGGCCAGATGCTCGGTCAAAGCCTGCCAGCTATCGGGGGCATAACCCAGGCCAAATTCTCGAACGGTTTCCCCTTCATAGCCGCGCTGGCGCAAATAGTGCCGGCCTTCGGCTCCCTGAGGATCGTCAAGCAACTGCTGATGATAGAAGGTAGCAGCGACCTCGCTAACTCGCAGCAGCCGCTCCTTCTCCTGGCGCTGCTGCTCTTCGGCCGGCGTCAGTTGCTCTTCTTCGATCTCAACCCCGGCTCGCTCAGCAAGACGCCGTAGCGCTTCGGGAAAACTCAACCCTTCCATGCGCATGACGAAGGAAAAGGCATCGCCGCCGACTCCGCAGCCAAAACAGTGAAAGATCTGCCGCGGCGCATTGACGTTAAAGGACGGGGTCTTTTCGCTATGAAAAGGACACAACCCTAAATGGTTAGCCCCCGAACGCTTCAGCGGCAGATAAGAGGAGACCAGCTCGACAATGTCGATACGTTCGCGGATTTCCTGAATCTTGTCTTCGCCAATCAGTCCCGTCATACACTTCTCAGCTGGACAATGGTCACATTGTTGCCGCCCCCTGCCAGATCGGCAGCATGAAAAGCAACCACTTCGCGATGGCCGGCCAAAAACTCCCGCACGGCCCGCCGCAGAATGCCTTCGCCACAGCCATGCACAACTTCTAGTTCAGACAGGCCCTGCAGCAGGGCGTCATCGACGAAACGGTCCAGCAACCCCAGGGCTTCATCAACCCGCTTACCAATCAACAGCAGACGACTATGGGCGGCAGTCCGTTCTACTCGGCTGCGCACCTGACCACCGTCACTTTTGCGCCGGGCAAACCGACGGGGCTGGAACTGTTCCAATGAACTCAACGACAAGCGCAGCTTTTTGCCCTGCACCGAAAGTTCGACCTGACCGCCAGCGACCCGCACCACCTCGCCCTCGCTACCCAAAGCAGGAATACGCAGCAATTCTCCGACGGCCACTTCCTTTGGCACAGCAACGGGCTGGGATGTTGCTGCCGGGATAGGCCGCAGCGCTTCGCGAACCTGACGCAGTTCCCCGGTCACGCGCGCTTGGCCGGCAACATCGGGTTTCTCCTGCCGCAGATCCTTGAACAGGCGCTTGATATTATCTTCAGCCTCCCGAACCAGTCCTTCGCCACGCCGACGAGCTTTATCGAGCAGAGCCTGGCGCTGCCCCTCAAGTTCTTCCAACAACTGCTTGCGCTTGGCCCGTTCAAGCCGCGCCCGATTTTGCAATTGCTCGGCATCTTCCAGCCGCCGGGACAGATCCTGTTGCTGCTGATTGATCTTTTCGATCAGATCCAGACCGGCCTTTTCACCCTCGCCGAGATAACCTTCGGCCCGGGTCAACAAAGTCTCGGGCAAACCGAGACGGCGGGCAATAGTAAAAGCCTTGCTCGCACCAGGAATACCGTAATGCAAACGATAGGTCGGTTGCAGAGTCTGTTCGTCAAACTCCACGGCGGCATTCTCCACCCGCGATTCCAACAGGGCATAGCCCTTGACCAGATTGAGGTGAGTGGTCACCAGGGTCTTGGCTCCGGCACCGCTCAATTCGTCAAGAACCGCCATGGCCAGCGCCGCACCCTCAGCGGGGTCGGTACCCGTGCCGGCCTCATCGAGCAACACCAAAGAATGAGTATCGGCCTGCTGTAGAATCTGCCCCATGCGGCTCAGATGGCCGGAAAAGGTCGACA
>MAXT01000070.1:0-280 GCA_001751225.1 Desulfuromonadales bacterium C00003107
TAGTAGAATTCGCAACAGCGTTGACTGAGCTTGGGATAGAGCTAATTGCAACCGAAGGCACGGCTGCGGAAATATTGGCTAATGGAATTGGAGTGACAAAAGTATCAGAGTTCACGGGTTTTCACGAGCTGCTTGACGGCAGGATAAAGACGCTGCATCCTCGAATTCACGCGGGCATCACAACCGGCGAGATAGGCATTGTTGCTGTGAACCTCATACCCTTCGACACATCGAGCGAAGACCCTCTTACCACTATGGACCTCGGCGGTGTTGCATTGCT
>MAXT01000070.1:372-707 GCA_001751225.1 Desulfuromonadales bacterium C00003107
AAATTGGATTTGGCACGTGAGGCATCTGAATATATATTGGTATACGACTCGAAAATAGATATGGTATTAAAGAGGATGAAATAGAATATAGGTAGTAGGTGATTTAGCATGTCTGATAAACGTGGGGAAATAAGGGCGAAATGTGTAGAAATTCTTAAGGGGCATGGATATACGGTAGATACATCAAACGAAGGAGCGGGGAACATCCGGATTTATCGGGAACACAATGCAGAAAAAATTGCGCTGGCTGATGTTGACATTGTGGGAATAAAAAAGGGGATTATACAAGTAATTGTAGAGATAGAAGAAAACGATACACCGAAGGCTATACTGGG
>MAXT01000070.1:757-1031 GCA_001751225.1 Desulfuromonadales bacterium C00003107
GACGGGGCTGTTCTCTTTGTTGTCACTCCAGCGAGTAAAGAGGCTGCAAAAGAACGAGCGTTGATGATGATGCTGAGAGATAGTTACAATTTTATGGAAGGCAACCTGCGTGACTTTATTGTGACTGATGAAGACGCATTTGAGAATGAACTGGCAGACTTGGAGTTGTATGTGGCGTGAAATGCAACGATGAAACCGGCAATATCTCGGAAATAGTAAACTTGTTTTTGTTGGTTCGGGGATGAGCGTAGATTATGCTGTTGCAGAAGCGATA
>MAXT01000070.1:1187-1676 GCA_001751225.1 Desulfuromonadales bacterium C00003107
CTTCACATCGTAGCTAAAGTATCCACTTTCAACATCGCCTCTATCTGCGCAGACGTAAATTGCTTTTGCTTCATCGCACCGACAGGACATTCCGGGATGCACGCACCACAACCTTTACAGAGAATAGGGTTAACATACGATTTCCTCACTCTAAGCATGATTTCCTCAAACTCACGCTCCTCTTCTTTCAGCTCTATCGCGCCGAAGGGGCATATCTCTTCACATGCGCCACAGCCGATGCAAACCGCCTCGTCCACTTCTGCGATTATCGGCTCCACCTCCACATAATCTCGTGATAAGATGTTACAAGCTCGCGATGCCGCAGCCGATGCCTGTGCAACGCTATCCGGGATGTCTTTTGGCGATTGACAGCAGCCCGCAATGAAAATACCATCGGTAAGCGTATCCATCGGTCGAAGTTTTGGATGCGCCTCCATGAAGAATTTATCACCACTTTGCGTTATATTTAACTTCTTTGCAAGGTCATGG
>MAXT01000070.1:1766-1898 GCA_001751225.1 Desulfuromonadales bacterium C00003107
TTATCCACGTTTATCGCGTCTGTTAGTTCCCGCCTTCTGTAATTCACACCTTCCTCCTTCACACGCCAGTAGAATTCCTCGAATCCCTTACCGAAAGTGCGAGCATCCGTATAGAGCACGGTTACATTCGCA
>MAXT01000070.1:1939-2655 GCA_001751225.1 Desulfuromonadales bacterium C00003107
GAGCAGTATTCATTCCCCGCCCTTTTTGTGCATTCATTTGGGATTCCTCCTGTTTCCTCGCACACCTCTGCTTTCTCTCTCGACCCTACACAGCTTATGAAAACCACCTCTTTTGGCTCTTTTCCATTTATCTCTATCCTTCCTTTTGTCGGGCCTGAAGCGTTACAGAGTCGCTCAAATTCCAGACCTGTTATTACCTCGTCATATTCGTACCCGTAATTCGGCTCTAAAGAAGGATCAAATAAATCATAACCCGTCGCTACTATTATCGTTCCCACGTCTAACTCGAGTTCCTCGCCCTCGTCATCAAAATTTATCGCTCCCGGCTCACACACTACATTGCACAGACTACATCGCATACATTTCGCTCGCTCAAGTGTATATACCAAAGGAACAGCCTGTGGGAACGGGATATAAGCCGCTTTTCGCTTTCCTAAATCCAGATCAAACTCATTAGAGATGGTCACGGGGCACACGTTCGCACAATTACCACAGCCCGTGCATTTCTCTTCATCTACATACCGCGCTTTCTTCCTTACTATCACTCGGAAATTCCCGATGTAGCCTTCTACGCGCTCCACCTCTGCATAAGTAATCAGCGTGATGTTCTTATGTCGAGCTACATCCACCATCTTCGGCGTGAGTACGCAAGCAGAACAATCTAAAGTGGGAAAGGTCTTATCGAGCTGTGCCATGTGCCCACCCACCGAAGGCTC
>MAXT01000070.1:2690-3164 GCA_001751225.1 Desulfuromonadales bacterium C00003107
CGCATTGGCTCCAACGCTTCTAACAAGGATGCTTTAGCAACTGCTCTCGCCACCAGCTCTTTCGCTTTCTCTGTCGCCTTTTCCCTGTTAGAATGAACCCAACTGCAGTGTTCACGTATATTTGCCATTTCCATGCAATACGCATTCAACCCCGCTTCTTCACACGCCCTTCTGAATGTAACTTCGTGCATACGCGGTGAACAGGAAGCAACGACAACTCTATCCAGCTTCGCTTCCAGAATATCCTTTTTTATCAGCTCCTGACCGGGATCAGCGCACATATAAACATAATCACGTGATATAGCAACGCCGGGTAGACTCTTTGCAAACTTCGCTACCTCTTCCACATCCACCGTTGCCGCTATGTTCGTTCCGCAATGACAGATATAAACGCCTATTTTCATCTTTTATCCTTAACCTTCTTCTTTTTATACCGCACTATTCTACTGATTTCATCTTTATCCACCTCACCGC
>MAXT01000071.1 GCA_001751225.1 Desulfuromonadales bacterium C00003107
ATCATGTGCTCATTGAGGATAACATTTGAGAGGGGAAGGGTATCTGGATATATGCTAAGTTATCGAATCATGTACCGGGTCAACCAGACTATATCGTAAGAAGAAATACTGTCAGCGCCGCTGAAGACGGTTTTGGCGGGTGTTTAGAATGTGGAGGATGTTCGTATTTTATATATCTGAACGACTTTATTAGCGGAACTAACACTGGAAGGGGGGACCAGAATATATGCACCGCGCACTCTCCGGAGAAGGTAACATACGTTTACGAGGGAAGGACATACACAAACTATCTCGGCAATTACTGGGAAGCATACGACGGCATTGACGCAGATGGAGACGGGATTGGCGATACACCCTACATGTATTGTTCGAGTGGGTGTTCCTGGATTCCCAACTCATACGACTACTATCCCCTGATGCAGCCTTTTGCCAGCTACACTATATTTGAAGCTCAGCCCGACCTAGCGGTGGAAATGATTACCACTTCCGACTCTAGCTACACCGACACCCCGACCGTGGTTACTGCTACCATCTCCAATGCCGGCATTGAAGATGCCGCAGCCTTCACCGTAACGCTCTATGCAGACGACACCCTGGTAGAAACCGAGACCGTTGATTCTCTAACTGTTGAAACGACCACCAACATGATCTT
Organism: Desulfuromonadales bacterium C00003107; assembly: GCA_001751225.1. Classification (GTDB taxonomy): domain Bacteria; phylum Desulfobacterota; class Desulfuromonadia; order Desulfuromonadales; family Syntrophotaleaceae; genus Syntrophotalea_A. The sequence continues at coordinate 653 of MAXT01000071.1, forward strand.
CAGATGGACACCGACAGCAGCAGGAGACATTACCTTAAAAGTGGTTGCTGACGCTGCGGACGTGATAGCAGAATTGGACGAGGCGAACAACGAGCTGACAAAAGGTGTAACGGTAAAAGAGTCGTTTAGCTGGCCCCAATCCCAGAGGGATGCGATGTGCACCGGTAAGACCAATTCCATCGCACCGACCGCGAACGTCGCCGTTCTCTGGAGCAAATTCACGCATTACAACGCAACGCACGGCATAGACGTAACACCGATTGTCGCAAACGGAAAAGCATTTGTGATTGACGTGGACGAATACGCGTGGGCGTTCGATGCAGCGACTGGAGAGCCGTTATGGAATACTTCGCTCGCACAGGGACCGGGGTTTACGCTCGCAACACCGGCATACGCAGCCGGGAAGGTATTCTTTGCGACCTCGACTGGATACATCTATGCACTTGATGAATCAAACGGAACTATAATCTGGAGTGGAAAGCTAACGGAGGGGCAAAACGAGGGGCTGAGCACGCAGATATGTTATGACGATGGAAGAATATATGTCGGCAGTTTGGAAGGTAAATACTACTGCTTAGAGGCATCGGGAAACGGCACCGAACCGAAGATATTGTGGAGCGAGACACTGGCTAATGGTGGCTTTGACTGGTGGTCAAAAGGCACGATAATTGGTGATTTCTTCGTTTACGGGAATACGAACGCTGTAATAAAGAGCGTTTATAAAGAGAACGGAACGCTCATTGATGAAATAGACCTGTCAACGGAGTACGGAGTAGATGCAAAATCCATCAGGTCAGGAATCGTGTATGACGAAGGTCATATTTATCTGACATCTACCAGTGGATACATTTATTCAATTGGTTTTGATGCAGGAGCCGGAACGTTCGGAAGCGGCATCTGGAATACTTACATTGGTCGCACCACCTCGACACCCGTAATTTATGACGGAATGGTCTATGCCGGAAGCGAGAACGGCACGTTCTATGCACTGCACGCGTCCACCGGAATGGCAGCATGGGAACATACACCAAACGGCGCCGTATCGTCCTCACCAGTCATCTCGATACAGGACGGAAAGCCCTACATCTACTTCACCACGAACTGCACAAACGGAACCGTTTACTGTCTCGATAAGGATGGAAATGAGATGTGGAGCTATGAAGCCGACCACCCGGCATACATGCTTCAAGGCGTTGCAATCGCAAATGAGAAGGTATACTTTGGAAATGATGCAGGATGGCTCTATTGTCTCGAAGAGAAGACAATGCCACCGGAGGTCTGGGCACAGTTCCACAAGGATGCGAAACATACAGGATTCTCAAACTCAACCGCGCCGAACACAAATGACACGCTGTGGGTAAGCGATAATATAGGTGCTGTTCCAAGTTCATCTACGGTGGTTGCGGAAGGAAAGGTATTTGTTTATTGCGGTGATTCGATAAAAGCTCTGAATGAATACACGGGAAATATTCTGTGGAGTGTACCGATACCCAGCAGTGGACTTGGTTCGTGGCACTCGCCGTCATACCATGACGGATGTGTTTTTATTACCGCGGGCACGGATGTCTACTGCCGGTATGCGGCAGACGGCTCTGAGAAATGGACATGGGCTATACCGAGCGGACATGAATCTTGTAACGGCGGAACAACGGTTGCAGACGGCAAGGTCGTTGTCGGTGACTGGGATGGTAAGCACTACTACTGCATTGATGAGGAGACCACGGAGCTGCTCTGGACATTCACAGAAACCAACACAGGTTCGTGGGAAACCGCATACGCACAGGGAACACCGGCATACGTAGATGGGAAATTCTACCTCACCACATGGATATATCCGGGCGGGCATGTGTACTGCGTTGATGCGGATACAGGAGCAGAGCTATGGAATCAAACCACTCCGCTTGACACCTGCGGCTCGCCGACGGTTGCAAACGGCGTCGTTTATGTCACCACATATGCCTTCTTCGGCGATGGCGACCTCTATGCAATGAATGCAGATACAGGAGAAATTCTGTGGCGGCAAACGATTCAGCGAACGGATTCAACACCCACGGTGGCTTATGGAAACGTATATGTAACTGGCGGATGTTCAGGATTCAGCCCCGTACAGACCTACTGCTTCAATGCGACAAGCGGAGACCATATATGGAACACGGGGGCGAGCGATGGAATAGGATGCTGGACATGCTCCGTTGCAGTAGCAGACGGCAAGGTATTTGTAGGAAAGCCAGGTGATTTCTTCGGATATGCCGGAACTTATGCGCTGGATGCATTCACCGGTGAGGTAATATGGAGTTCTTCAAACGGCGGGTCGTCGCCGGCAGTTGTCGATGGAATGGTGTTTACGATTGGGAATGGTAAGGTATATGCGTTCTACACCACAACGAAGCCAGACATCATCCCGACATCGCTTCAGCCGACAACACTGCACCTCGACCAGCCCAGCACGCTCACAGCAACAATCCTGAAC
>MAXT01000072.1:0-629 GCA_001751225.1 Desulfuromonadales bacterium C00003107
CGATATAAACCCGCTAAGTGTGATAAAAGCGTTCTTTAGCGAGTTAAAAATAGAGGGCGAGCTAAGAAGAGAGCGATTTATCGGCGGATTTGTTGGTTATCTCTCGTACGATGTCATCCGATATTTTGTGGATGTAGGGGAAAGCGCAGTGGACACATTGAAGCAACCGGATTGTGAATTCCTGCTAACGAGGAAGAATGTCATAGTGGACCACCGGGCGAAGAAAGCGTTTCTTATATCTAACGAATTTTGTGATAGCCCAACACCAACTAACGACTCGAATATGGAAGAGACTTGCTTGAAATTGAGCGAATTAATTAAAGAGGGTGAAGTAACCGATAATCCGGTAGGGATATCGGTGTCGGGGGATTTCACGTCAAACATGGAAAAAGCGGATTATGAACGAAGTGTGAGAGTAGCGAAGGAATATATTCGTGCTGGTGACATCTTTCAGGTGGTGCTTTCACAGCGACTGGAAGCCGACTTTGCGCCGGAAGGGCATTTCGAGTTCTACAAAACATTAAGCGAGGTGAACCCGTCACCATACATGTACTTACTCGATTTCGACGAGCGTAAGATAGTGGGAGCAAGTCCTGAGATGCTGGTTCGGGTTGCGGGGGCGAACCGTA
>MAXT01000072.1:711-1214 GCA_001751225.1 Desulfuromonadales bacterium C00003107
GAGGATAAACGGCTGGAGGAGGAGATGCTAAACGATGAAAAGGAGCGGGCAGAGCATTTGATGCTCGTGGATTTATCAAGGAACGACATAGGCAAAGTGTCGGAATTTGGTACCGTGAAGCCCACACGATTCATGTATCCCGAGAAATACTCGCATGTGCAGCACATAGTGACGGACGTGGTGGGCACGTTGAGAACCGATAAGGACGAGTTCGATGCGTTGAAAGCGACATTCCCTGCAGGTACGGTATCCGGTGCGCCGAAAGTACGTGCTATGGAGATAATAGAGGAATTAGAGCCGTCAAGACGCGGAATATATTCGGGTTGTGTTGGGTATTTCTCTTTTAATCGGTCTATGGATACAGCGATAACGATTCGGACTGCGGTATTCGAGCGTGGGAAGGTCTATATACAGGCAGGTGCGGGTATAGTTGCCGATTCAGATCCGGAACGAGAGTATAAAGAGACGCTGAGCAAGGGTGCGGCGTTATTGGAATGTATGAC
>MAXT01000072.1:1263-1727 GCA_001751225.1 Desulfuromonadales bacterium C00003107
GTGCAATACGTGGGAATGCTGGGTGCCGAGCCGATAGTGGTTCAGAATACGGTGACCGCGGGGTATATCGAGAAACTGGTAAGAGAGAAAGAGATAGGGCATATAATTATCTCGCCGGGGCCGAAGACGCCACGAGATGCGGGAGTCACAAACGAAGTAATAAGGAAATATTGCGCGGATAAGAAGATTCTGGGCGTTTGTTTGGGGCATCAGTGCATAGGTTATGTTTTCGGTGCGGGGATACGGAATGCACGAGTCTTAAGGCATGGCAAGGTGAGTTTAGTAACGCATAACGGCGAAGGCGTCTTAAGTGGGTTGAGGAATCCGCTTTCTGTAGTTAGATACCATTCGTTAGTGATTGACGAGAACGGTAATGATCGGCAATTATTTACAGACAGTTTAGAAGTAACTGCGAGAAGCATGGATGATAATGAGATAATGGCGATCAGGCATCGGAGCTACGA
>MAXT01000072.1:1773-1913 GCA_001751225.1 Desulfuromonadales bacterium C00003107
TACAGTTTAGGCCAGTATTTCCCGGTAACAAAGAGCCGGTCATGCTTCGCGTCATAGGCAATGCCGTTGAGAACTTCGACCGGCTGTGAGCCGCCCTCTTCGCTTAACAGCCCTTCGAGACAGAGCCAGCCAGCGACTTG
>MAXT01000072.1:2037-2423 GCA_001751225.1 Desulfuromonadales bacterium C00003107
GGATTTAAAAAATATAGCGTTGCGGTTCCATCGCTCATTATCAGGTGCTTTCCGTCATGAGTGAGCCCCCATCCTTCGGTAGGATAGCTAAATTCTTGCAGTATAAGGAAACTGTCCTTATCGTAGACAAATCCGACATGCGACTGCCAGGTCAGTTGAATCAGCTTATCGTCCCAAAGGGTCACACCTTCGCCAAAGAATTTGTCCTGCAGATGATATGACTTTATGACTTTTCCTGTTTCTAATTCTGATTTACGCAACGAGGATTTACCAAATATGCCAGTACCTTCATATAGAAAGCCGTTGTCAAAGACTAACCCCTGAGTAAAGGCGTTTCGGTCGTGCGGGTACGTGTTGACGATTTTGTAGCCGTAAACGGGTGTATC
>MAXT01000072.1:2480-2647 GCA_001751225.1 Desulfuromonadales bacterium C00003107
AAATCCGCGTTTATTATGCCGCGTCGCGTTCATGGCAACAAAATGGATTTGTTTATTTATATTATAATGGTTATACGAATGAGATAAATAACGATGTCTGTTCATTATCAACCAGTTAAATGCAAGTCCTTTCTGCATCATTTCGACAAGAAGTTCCTGCCGTTCAG
>MAXT01000073.1 GCA_001751225.1 Desulfuromonadales bacterium C00003107
TTTTTGCGAATGCATCAAATTTGGGTGCTGGGAAAACATATATCCCCGGTTTTATCAACGTTGATATCTCAAAAGCAGCCGATCTCTCGCTCGATTTGGGAAAGGATAACCTTCCATTCGAGGATAACAGTATCGACCTGATTTTTTCTTACCACACCCTTGAGCATGTATCAGACTATTTGTTTGCTTTAAATGAGATATATCGTGTGCTTAAGCATGGTGGCGTTTTCCTCGTCGGGTTACCTTATGCAACTCTTACCGAATATCATTTAGTTAATCCGTATCATCGCCACAATTTCAATGAACACTCTTTTGCATTTTTTAACCCGGACCGATTGAAGGGTAGTGCTGCGGAGACTAACGAAATCGCCTTTGGTAAATTTTTTCACCGCTTCCACTATATGGGTTGTTTTCACCTGGTTCCTGTTCCGTTTCGAACTTGGTGCAGGCGCCATCTTTTTAATGTCGTTCGCAAGGTTGATTTTGGCTTGTTTGCTGTGAAACACCAGGGAGACCTTCAGGTTGTCAACCAAAAGCCTGCAAATGAACTGAAAAAACTTTTTGATGAGTGTCTGAAATCCCGGATCCCGTATGATGAGCCAACTCAGGCCCAGAAAAGGACCGGCCTGTTTCAACTGATGAGAAAATTGCTGATCTGGTGGCGTGGTGGTGGATTGGCTTAATGACCCTGGATGTCCTTAAAAAAATACAAAATAAATTAAACAGGCTTGTTACGCATGAAAAAACTAGATTTTCTAATTATTGGTGCACAAAAATCCGGCACGACGACTCTATTTAAGTTGCTTTCTGAACATCCATATATCTATATGCCACCGCAGAAGGAACTACCATTTTTTACTGATGATCATGCCTATGCCTCTGGGTTTAATATGTTTTTAGAGAACCATTATAAAGCTGTGCCAATTACGTCTCAATGGGGGAAGGCAACTCCTCACTATCTCAGTGATGATCGTGCTGCAAGCCGTATCGCCACTGTGATGCCTGAGGTAAAGTTAATTGTTATCCTACGTGATCCTGCCGATCGAGCACTTTCGCATTACCGTATGTCAGTTCGCCGTGGGATCGAACAGCGATCATTCGAAGAGGCTATTCAGCAGCAATTGCAACCTGAGAGTTTAGAAGAATCACGGAAACTTCCGGTTGGACGTGCTTCTGAAACGAACACATATATTGTTTGGGGTGAGTATGGCCGATTGTTGAAACCCTATTTTGATCAGTTTGGGAAGCAGAAAATTCTTACTCTGTTCACCAAGGACCTTGAGTGTGACCCAGAGAATACCTTGGATATGGTCTGTTCTTTTCTTGGGCTAGACACGGTCCGCCCTGCTAGCCTCGGAAAACGATTTCACGAGGGAGGAGCACACGAGCGTCTGCCGTGGGCTAGGTCCTTGGCTCGGGTTCATTGGATCCGATATATTTGGCATGCTGTCCCCAAGCGATGGCGTAGCCCTGCGACGTATTGGTTTCATCAGTACAATGTTGTGAAAGAAAAAGATTCCCTTTCAAATTATGACGAGTTCTTGGGGAAGGATTTGTATCGGCACTTTCATGGGGACGCTGCTCTGCTAAAAGAGCTTCTGGGGAGAGATCTGCCCTGGGAAAACAAATTGGGTTAGCAGTTATGTGGTTGCGGTTGACCTCACATTTCTCTCAAACGAATCTCAAGAGCGGTTATTCGGGCTCAAAGATTAGAAAGCCGATGCCCCTATTTGTTGGTCTGCTGCCTCAGAGCTTAGGTCAACTGTTGATCTTCCTCATCGTGTTAGCCAACTCCCAAGTATTTTCTGCTAGTGTTAACAACCCTTTTGGCATTAAGTATTGCCAGGAATTGGTATATTTCTTTCTAACCGTTTTTTCTTATGTTTATGTTCTCTCGCAAATTCGAAAATCTCTGACTTTTAAGAAAGTTGACCTGATAGTCCTCGCTATGGTGATGTTTGCCATTCTTTACTCCGCCCTGGCCGCATGGCAGCGCTTCGGTCAACCGATCCATTACGGAATTATTGAAGAACGGCGTACCTTGGGGTTTCTAATATATTTTCCAGTTGTTTGGTCTTTACGGGGCAAAATTGTAGGTTTTGAGCAGATTCTCACCTGGATAGTTGTTTCAGGCCTGTTCTGCGCAATGTTATCGGTGGGATTTTTTTCTGGGCTTATTTCTCCTCTGCGTGAAATGCACGTTTTGAGTATGGCTATTAGGGGGGATCGCTGCGCCATGGGGCTTGCCTATATGTCCTTTGCCGCGCTGATAATTGTGCAACGACTGGTTCGGGGAAGACACCAAGTTGGATGGCTGGTGCCTCTGTTCTTATTGACGGTGATACTTGTCGTTGGCCAAACTCGACAGATTCTAATCAGTTTAACGCTGGCCCTTTTTGTGCTGTCCAATTCCATTCGCTGGGTTTTTTGGGCTGCCCCGCTTACAGCAATCGGTTTGTGGCTCTCAACGAAAATCAATTTATTAGCGGAATTTTTCGAGAAGTACCAAACACTATTTGCGCAGTTGGTGTCAGATCAATATTTGACCAAAAGTTATAGAGTGCTTGCTATTTCGGAGGTTGGCCGCGAAGTGCTTCAAGGGGCCTGGTTCGGGTCTGGTTCGTTGTCGCTAATGTGGCGAGATGGTTTTTTACGTATTTACGGTAAATATTTTTTTCTGGCTGATATCGGCTTCTTCGGCTCCTTTTATAAGTTTGGAATATTTGCTGTTCCTTTGATATTGGTTTATCTTGTGACTCAGTATCGTGTCCTACAACGTATCAGGAATCATTCACACTATCGTCTTTTGTTTGCAGCTTGGGTTCAGTTGTTGGTTTTGATCCCGGTGGCAGCAACGGTAGAATATCGAGGGTTTGTATCTGGTTTGATTTTGGCACTCAGTGTTACCGCTATTTATGACGGAAGTCCAGGGAATTGCTCTGTTTCTGATTTTCAAGTGCATGAAAGTAGGTAATTATAAATAAAACGTAATATGGGGCTGCCCTGAGTTGAAAAGTTTTTCAATTTATTATTTGTTCTTATTTATTTAGTCCGCCAATAGATCCGTCATTAAATAATTAGCAAGAGTGGAGTTGTGTAATTGAATAAGCCAAGGTTGATCATTGGTGGCGCACCTAAAAGTGGTACGACAGCAATTTATTATTACTTAAAACAACACCCAGAGCTTCTTCTTTCTCCCAAAAAAGAACTGCATTTTTTTTCTCGTATTGCACTTGAAAAAACAGCAGGTGGGCCAGGGGATCGTCATGTTTTGAGAGAGGTGCCAAGCTCTTTTAATGAATATTTGAACTATTTCCCATCTGAAGTGCGTGGGCGTATCGCTGTTGATGTGTCACCTTCTTATCTATATCATTTTATGTCGGCCAACGAGATCACTCGTTTGCTACCGGACGCTAAAATAGTTTTCATTCTTCGAAATCCAGCGGATAAAGCATTTTCACAATATTTGCATTTGGTTGGTTCTGGCCGCGAAAATTTGTCGTTCAGCGATGCGTTGTGTTGTGAGAAGGATCGGCAACAACAAGGTTATGCCGATATGTGGCTTTACAGGGAGAGTGGTTTTTATGCCAATGCTTTGAGTCACTATTATCATGTTTTTGGACAAGGTCGCGTGCGGGTCTACTATTACGATGATTTTCGTACAAATCCTGAGAAGGTCCTTCGTGATATTTTTTCTTTTGCAGGCATCGCAGAGGATGTTCCACTGGCCCCCGTGACGGATGTGAATCGATCCGGTCGTCCCCGATCTTCTTTGGTGTCCCGTGTATTTCTTTCGCCCAATTGGTTTACTTTCCTTTTGCGGCGGATAGTGCCGCAGGGTATCGGGCGTCTGGCCAGGAAACAAATCAAGGATTATAATACAGGTGCTAAACCTGGGTTTCCCCCAAATCTTCGAAATTCTCTTCTTGAGGATTTTCGTGACGACATTCTACGGGTGGAAGAGATTCTTGGGCGTCCCAGTGGTTGGTTGAAATGAGCATCTCTGTTAAAGCTCAATCCTTTCATGCAATCGTTGGGATGCACCGTTCAGGTACAACACTTTTGGGGCATATTCTGCAGCGATATCCATCCCTTCAAGTGATACACGAACCCCTCAACCAAGGATATGGCTTTGCCGGGATCGCCCAAGTTTATCCCACGGATTTTGATCCTTGTCAGTGTGAGAGATATCTAGGCTTACTGGAACAAGCCTTAACTGGGACTGCAAGTTTCGTTAAAAATGTAGACGAAGACTCGTTGTCAAAGGCGTTTTTACGCCGCTTAATCGGCGGTCGAACCGGAAAAGACTTGGCCGTTTTCAAATTTGTAAAAATACTAAATTCTGGAACAACGCCTGTTTTTAAAGATCCTTTTTGTACTTTACTAACGAGTGCATTTCTTGAACGGGGCCATCGTGTTGTTGCGCTAGTACGACATCCTGCGGCGGTTTGGTTGAGCATTCGTCGCATGGGCTGGACTTTTGACTTTGAGTCCTTTGCTTGTAATGAGATTTTTGAAGAACTTGGGATCCAAGTCTCTGTAGCAGATCTCCAGGGGAGGGCCGAAATCGAAAAGTTTGCATATTTATGGTTGGCTCTCTACTCCTATCTAGATAGGCTAAAATCCTGTCCTGGGCTGATGTTGATCAAGCATGAAAGTTTTTGTCAGGACCCTTATGGGGCATTGGCTGGACTCGAAAAATTCCTCGATTTGCCGCATAGTCAAAAAGCTAGGAAGTTTATTGGGCGGACAATGTTCGCGGATATTGTCAATACTGACAGCAATAAGTTACATGTTTTTAAACGCGACTCACGAAAACTTGCCAGTTCCTGGGTAGATCGAATGATCCCGCAAGATGAGGTCATTCTGCGCTCAATATGCGGAGAAATAGTTGATAAATATTATGGAAAGTGGATGCCTTTTTGATATCGCGGTTGTTGTAGTGACTTTCAACGCCGAATCTTATATAGAGCAATGTCTGCAATCAATTTTTACCCATTTGCCAGCAGGTTATTTGTCAACGATCATCGTGGTAGATAATTCTTCAGCGGATAAAACACTGGAGTTAGTGTGCAAGCTTAAGGAAAAAGGCAAATCTCTTAAGATTGTAGCTCTTGAAGAAAATATTGGTTTTGGGCCGGCCAATAACTTGGCTATGAATGTCGTTAAGGCCCGTTATTACGTACTCGTTAATATGGACGCTTGGTTTATCGCCGATAGTATCGGTGCTGCTATTCAAACAATGGAAAACTCCCCATCCATAGCTGTGTGCGGCTTGCCACTTGTATTCCCAAATGGCGACCCTCAAACCTATGCCTATGGATTTTCCAGTTGGAAAAAATGGCTACTTCAGATTCTCGGTATTCGCACGCTGGTAAGTCGCGCGCTATTTATTCCCGGCGTGGCAAGATGTATTAGTAAGATGCCCTTTGGCAAGACCTTTGTGCTCAGCCAAAAGCGACATCGTTTTGATTTTGGATCGATTTCACCTGCAGAATTCGACAGTAATCTGCAAGATGTCGATTGGGTTTGCGGTGCTGCAATGATTCTGGAGGGGGGATTCGTTAAATCTTCGAGAGGCTTTGATCAAAATATTTTCCTTTACGGAGAAGACGAAGACCTTTGCATCACAGCTCACGACCTGGGACGCAGGGTAGTGGTTATTGATGTTCCTCCGCTGGTGCATGTTTTCGGCTGGGGTAAGAACCAATTTAACAGTAAAGTGGCAAGGCTAAAATATACTTCTCTCAAATACTTCATTTCAAAAAACATTACTAAAACTTTTGATCGTCTTTTGATGCGGCTCTTATTGCCGCTGTACGTTTATGGCTGGCGAAGGCTTTATATGGCTATCGGCGCTGAAGTAGAAAAAGGGTGATGAATTGAAAAAACCTCTTCGGTGCTGGCTTAAATTGATGGATAAACTTTATCTCTGCCCAGATGAGAGCAGTAAATTGATTTTGCTGGAAGATTTGGTGAATAGGGGTGAAACTCGCATTCTTTCCTTTGTCAATGCTCATGGTGCAAACTTGGTTTGGGAGGATGTGGATTTTCGGGAAAACCTGCTCGCCTCGGACTGGATTCTTCGCGACGGCAGCGGTATGCAGATGCTGCTGCGATTATTACTTAGAGCCCCGGGCCTTAATCTTAATGGAACGGATTTTATTCCCGAACTGCTTCGACATCTTCCACGAGGAGCCTGCTTGGCCGTATATGGTACAAAGGAACCATATTTAAGTGCTGGTGTGAAGATCTTAAAGAGTTGGGGAATTGAAATTGCCGACAGTGCTAACGGGTTTTATGAAGACTCATATTATGTCGATCGTTTAAAAGAAATTCGTCCAGATTTTGTACTTCTTGCGATGGGCATGCCCAAACAAGAGCGGGTTGCCGTGTTGTTAAAGCAGAAGGCCTGTGACCATCCCGTTTTAATTATAAACGGTGGGGCGGTGGTTGATTTTTTAGCCGGTCGATTTGAACGGGCACCACTCTGGATGCGCCGAATCGGCATGGAGTGGGCCTTCAGGCTTTGTAAAGAGCCGGCGCGACTTTGGCGCCGCTATGTTGTTGGTAATAGCCTGTTTTCCATTCGCGCATTTTCTTACTGGTGTGCTATTCACAAATTAACGCGCAACCAGTGATAACTTCTTTGGAGTTCAGAAGTTTGAAAAATGTTTGAAAATTATATGCAAGACATACCAGTACAGGCGACAGCAGATTTATTGACTCCAGTTTTGTTCGCATTGAGTTTGATCCGATTGCCTGTTTCTTGAATTAGCAATCTGGATAAATTGACCTTTGCGGGTAACCTGCAAAACTTGTTTAATGTTGTGGGAGATTGTTCTTACCGGTTTTTTCAGGGTGGCATCTGCCATGATCAACCTGTCGGAGAGTTCTTTTACTGAGAGCAAATCGATACGGTCGTGCACTTCGCCGCCGAATCCTACGTTGATTGTAGCATCGTGGAGCTGGCAGCATAAAGGGTATGAGCGGCAATATTTCACGAGGGCAAATTAAGGCATTGTCCGTGTCCTCTATTGCAAAGACAGGTTACCTTCAGGCTGCTTCACTATCCCGGACAATCTCTGGGATCTTAATTCAATACACCTACGCCTGGGGCGGGGTTGTATATCCAGCGAAGGAGAGAGGATGCTCAGGCAACAGGCGAAACTGTTCAATAAACTTTCCATTTGCGTTGATATTTGTTTCATATGCATTTCGCTAGTTCTCGGTTATCATGTCCGGTCCTTGTTTAAGGGCAAGCTCCTTCCGTTGGACAACTATCTCTGGGTGCTGGTCATCGTCATCCCTGTTTGGTTCTACCTTCTCAAACGCAACGGTCTTTACTCCTCGATTCGGCGCTGCTCGATTTTTGACATCGTCAGTAAGCTGTTCAATGTTCATCTGCTTGGCGGGTTTTTGACCTCTTCGGTTATTTACTTCGTCGACCGGGATCAATACAGCCGGGGGTTATATCTGGCCTTTCTGGGTACATCTTTTCTCCTGCTTTCCCTGGTAAAGGTCAGCGTTCGTCTGGTACTTGGGTTTTGCCGCCGGCGAGGGGTCAATACAAGGCATTTGCTGATTGTTGGTACCCGGGAGAAGGCGCTACGTTTGCACCAACTGGTCGAGCAGCACGCCGCCTGGGGCCTGCTAGTCGCTGGCTTTGTTCAGGTTGGAGATGCCCCTGTTCTAGATGAAGTGGAGGGACACAAGGTGCTCGGTCAGGTTGATGAGCTCCTGACCATCTGCAAGAGCGAGCAGATCGATGAGGTCATTTTCTGTCTCCCCAAGGATTTTATCGTGGACGCCGAGGCCTATCTGCAGGACCTTGAGGAGTTAGGTGTCACTGTCCGAATGGTTCTTGATTTCTACGATTTTTCCTTCTACCGGCGGGAGCTGAGTTTCTTCCATGACGAGTTGCCGATCCTCACTTATCACCCCAAGGCGTTCGAGGGGCAGCAACTTTTTGTGAAACGAACCCTCGACATCTTCGGCGCCTTGTGCGGGCTGGTGATCACCACGGTTTTGTTTCCTTTCATCGTTCTGTCGATCAAGTTCGATTCTCCTGGACCGATCTTTTTCGGTCAGCAGCGGATTGGTGAGAACGGCCGGAGTTTCCGTTGCTGGAAGTTCCGGTCCATGTTTGTCGACGCAGAAGAGCGAAAGCAGGAGCTGCTGGCCCAAAACGAAATGAACGGGGCCATCTTCAAGATCAAGAACGATCCGCGTATCACAAAGGTCGGCTCGTTTTTGCGCAAGACTAGTCTGGACGAATTTCCGCAATTCTGGAACGTATTGAAAGGGAACATGAGTCTGGTCGGCACCCGCCCGCCGACTCCTGACGAAGTGGCCCAGTACGAAAACTGGCATCGCCGACGTATTAGCATCAAGCCTGGCATAACCGGCATGTGGCAGATTAGCGGTCGTAATAAAATTGAAGACTTCGATGAAATTGTTCGACTGGATCTGCATTACATAGATAACTGGTCAATCTGGCTTGATATTTTGATCCTCTTTAAAACGGTCAAGGCCGTCCTGGCCGGTTCGGGCAGTTACTGACCGGGCTATCGATATGATCTGCGCTTATTTTTAACTTCTCGGAAAATTTAGATGACTGTTTTAAAAAGTTGAGGGGGGAGAGCCTTGAATAAAAAAAACCGTAATCCCATCGATTTTTCCGCCGTCAAGCGTTATTCCATCAAAACCCGCGACAATAAAGTAAACGTAGAGGAGCACTTCGCTCAGCCACCCAAGCCGGGGCAGTCGGTGGCCGAGTTTCTTGACGGGTTGCCGCATTTACTTGGTGCTGACAGCTTGCGGGGGGTGGTCGATGCGGTGGTGGCGGCACGGCAAAAGGGTAAGCCGGTGGTGCTGGCTATTGGCGGTCATGTGATCAAGTGTGGTCTGCAGCCGGTGCTGAAGGCGTTGATTGAAGCCGATGTCATCACGGCGGTGGTCATGAACGGCTCAGTGACCATTCATGATTTTGAGGTTTC
>MAXT01000074.1 GCA_001751225.1 Desulfuromonadales bacterium C00003107
AATCCTTACTCTGATTTGCTTTGGAACTAACATACAAGGGCGAAATTTTTGCGACGCCATATTACTTGTAGGCAGTGACGCCCATGAGCTCAGTAACCTTGAGCACTTTGCTGAAGCCCGCCGCCTTGAGCCGTCGCGCGGCATTGTCCATAAAGCTGGAGCCGCGTTTGAGCAACTGAGGGTTGCCCGTATAGTGAAACAGCGCCCCGCGTCTCTTTAGCACACGATAGATTTCCCGGTAGAACTGCTCCCCGTAAAGCTCCCCGGCGAGGGAGAAACGGGGCGGATCGTGGATAACCGAGTCAAAGGATTCGCTCGCTAGCTCCCGAATGTAATCATCGATGTCGGCATGAACCAACTGGATGTTGGCGCCGTATATCCGCTGAGACCAGGGGTTTTTTTTACGCAACGCCATGACCGTGGCGCTCTTTTCCACCGAGATGACTTCCCGTGCCCCAAGGTTCAGCGCTGTCGAGGCTGCATAGCCAAGGCCGCTGCAGGTATCGAGTACCCGGGCTCCTTTACGCACGACTTGCGCGGCCATATTTCCAGCACTCTCAAAGGGGTTGATTCCCTTGGAAATGTGCATTTTGACACCGCTGATTTCCAGGAGCGGCGCCTGGTCCGTGGGCACGAGCTTGTAATAACCCTCGCCCCTGACCTCCAGCACCTCTAGGTGGCCGTGCTCCAGGTAGAAGATTCTGTTCGCCTTGTCTGCAATCTGCTGCAGGTCATCTACGCCCAGCCGGTTATCTGCATCCAGGATCAGCTCTTCGCCGCAAAGGGCGAAGGTGCTGCAGGAGAGGTTCAGGTCGGCGGAAATCGCGATGCTGTCTTCGCCTCTGGCAAGGGCAGCAAGGACCTGGTTTGCAATGGCGGCATGTATCCAATAACCGGTTGTGTTCATGATCCTCGCGGGGCCTTCAAATAGGGGCTTTGCCCTGTGATTAGATTGGTGGTTGCTGCAAACGTGGATCATATCACTTTGCGCAGCAACAACCTACCCGTGGTTTTTTCCTAAAGGCACAAGTCCACAGCGGCCTCTATAGCCGCCATCGTCGCTTCAGTGAAGTTTTGTTTAATGGAGGGCACTAGAAAGAATAGATGGTGATGCCTAAGAAACGATTTGAAATGAGACAGAAAATACCATAACATTACAGTTGTCACGAATTGTTTCTTAGATTGGAATTAAATTAGATTGGAATCAAATGTTTTCAAATCTAGTTAAATATATAAGAGATAATGAAGAAGAAATCATGGGTAAGATTTTGTTTTATGCCCAGAGACAAGATTATACAAAGTACACCTCATCTCTAAAAGAGGCTTGGCGGCTCTCAGTAGCTGGATTGTCCAATGCATTCATTGAGGCGATTCAAGTAAGTGGTGATGATTTTGAACTGACCCCGGATGATGATTATGTAGCGGACCCCGCCGCTCAATATGGCATTCTTCAAGCCCATAGACACAAAGAGAGAGGCATTACGCTGGATATGTTTCTTGGCTTGATGAAATATTATCGCCAGTCGTATCAGGATTTAATAGAAGGATCAAATTTTGACAAGGTAGAGAGAAAAACTTATAGCAACCTAATAAATAGGTATTTCGACCGGGTCGAGATCGGGTTCTGTAAAACATGGGCACCTGGGGGACAGGATCAGACGGTTAAGGATCTGCAGAATCGAAACCGCCAAATGACCAACGAAAAAAATAAATATCTCACCATGTTCGAAAGTTTGTCTATGCCCGTATTTTTAATAGATAAAGACGGCATAATCGAAAATATGAACCATGTTGCTTCAACTGTTTTTTACTCAGGAAAATTGCCCGGGGATAAGTACTACGGAGAACAGGGAAAAATATTGTATTTGGAGGAAGAATTTCCCTGGTTGTCAGATAAATACCGGGAATTTGTTCAGAGCAACGAGCCAGGATCCAGCTATGATAAGTATGTAAATTCCCAAGAAAAGTATTTTCATGTTTCCTTTTCTAAGTTCCTTGATGTGTCAGGTAAGTTTACCGGGACAATCGCTATTGCTGAAGATATAACCAACCGTAAAAACTTGGAAAAAGAACTGGAGAACCTCGCCACTACCGATCCTCTTACCGGGGCAAAGAATCGAAGATCGTTTTTGCAGCTACTGGAAAATGAGGTGGCCAGGTCGCAAAGATATGACCATCCTTTTGCCCTTCTCATGATGGATATTGATCACTTTAAAAAGATCAATGATACCTATGGGCACGATGCAGGGGATAGGGTTCTAAAGCTTCTGGTTGCAGAATCTTTTGGCGTATTGCGAGGCTGTGATCTGTTTGGCCGGTGGGGCGGGGAAGAGTTTGTTGCCCTGCTACCGGAAACAGACCTGGCTCAGGCGGCAGTCGTTGCCGAGAGATTGCGCGCTCATATCGGTCGGGCCGAATTGAACAGTGATGACGGTGCGCTTATCAAGTTCACTGTAAGTATCGGGCTTACCGTCGTTACGGAAAGTAACTGTTTGATCGATAACCTCTTCAAGACGGTCGACGAGGCTATGTACCTGGCCAAGGAGCAAGGCCGCAATCGGGTTGTCAGGCTGTAATTTTGTAAACCACCGTTGAATCTTGCTGGTTGGCTGCAGTGATGCGGAACGCTAGCCCGCGCTCAAGGCTGGCCGCTGTTTTGGCCAACAGGCTGTATTCACCACCCAACCCACCTTAAAAGGCGGCTGCCCATCCCCGGGCAGCCGCCTTTGTTTTGTCTCTTGAACCCCCCTTACCGCTCCGAACCGGCCATATCGACCCCGGCTAGGGTCTCGCTGCAAGTCGGGCAGCTGCTATCTGCAGCGATATGGTTCTCGACCACATTGAAGCCGATGCGGCGGATCAGTAGTTCGTTGCACTTGGGGCAAAAGGTGTTGGTCTCTTCATCGACGTTACCGAGGTAGATGTGGCGCAGCCCGGCGGCGCGGCCGATCTCTGCGGCTCGGTGCAGGGTGGCGACGGGAGTGGGTGGAGTGTGCGCCATCTGGTAACAGGGGAAGAATCGGCTGATATGCCAGGGGGTGTCGGCCCCCAGCTCGCGGCAGACGAACTCGGCCAATTCCTTCAGTTCCTGCGGGTCGTCATTGAGCCCCGGCACGATGAGGGTGGTGATCTCAATCCAGATGCCGAGAGCTTTCATGGCCTTTAGACTGTCGAGCACTGGCTGCAGGTGGGCGCCGATGTGGCGACGGTAGGTTTCTTCGCGAAAGGC
>MAXT01000075.1 GCA_001751225.1 Desulfuromonadales bacterium C00003107
GGATCAGGGCATCGGCGGTCCGGGGATTTTTTAGACTCTGCAAGGCATCGAGGGCCTCAAGGCGTACCGCGCGGGAAGGATCCTGTAACGCCTCGGCCGCCTCCTCCGCCAGCTCGTCGAGCCTATGCACCGTGACCAGCTGCAGGGCTCGGCGCCGGACCGTTTCGATGCCGTCCTCTAGCGCGGCTGACAGATATTTCAGGGCTTTAGGCCGAGTCAGTTTCTGCTCCGATTTGTCGGCAAAGTACAGTTGTGCCAACACCAGACCGATGGAGCCGCTTGCCTGGCGGATCAACTGAAACTGATCTTCCATCTGCTCGATGGCCAGGGCAGCGCTCTGGGGCAGCAGTTTCCAACAGTCGCCATAGCGGCTGATCGCTTCGTGGAAACGGTAGGCGCTCAGTTGCCAGCTGTGCCAGTATTCCTTTTGCGCCGTCTGGTAATCGCCGCGGTCGAAGGCGACGTTGGCCCGGTCATAGGCCTCTCTGGCCAATCCGGACAGGCTGCCGCGCTGCCGCAACTTGGTCTCTTCCTCCGCATTGAGCCGCGCGCCCATGGCTCGCGCCATCTCCACCGCGGATTCTCCGATCAGGGCATCGAGCTGGTCGACGCTGCCGGTGGTGGACCAGCCGCCGAGTACTTCGCCGGTATCGACCTTGTCCAACCGCACATTGACCATCAGGTTGTTAGCGCTATCGGCCCCGTCTTGAACGGTAACCGAACCGACAATCAGCCAATGGGCCCCGACCATGCGCCCTGGACCGCCCGCCGGCGATGAGAGCATCCTCCGTACCTGATCGACACTGGCGCTATCCTTGCCGTCGATGGCAGCCTGACTGAGCCCCTGGGATTTCATCACCTGGTGCAGATGCAGCCGTTCGACCTGGGTAAAGTAGTGGGAAAAGCGGGCGAGATGGGTCGCCAGTTCGTCGCCAAAGCGGATGCCGACCCATTGCTGGTCTTGGTCGGCGGCATAGGTCTTTAGGCCGACCACCGCGAAGGGCACCCCCTGGGGTAGGGCCATGCGTTGCCGGTCGCTGCGCTTCGGCTGGTCGGGTGATCGGGGGCCGGGGTTTTCGGCAGCAACCGGCTGGTTGGCAGCGGCCAAGCCGGGCTGGCCAATCAGGCCCAGGAGCATGATCAATAGGGTCAAGGCGGTCGTCAAATGCGGAATGTGTATGGGCTTGTTCATCGTATGCCTGTGGTTGGAAACGTGCGGTTCCCGATTGAGTAATGACAACGGCCAAAGCGCTGTCGGGTCAAGCTTCTATACGCCGCGATTGTCCTGCGTTTGATCCTGGTCCGGCGGGGCGTTAGGGGTTCTTTCGGGCCAGAGCGGTCCCGGCCAGCTCATAAATGTTACCCAGAGTGAGTAGCTTAGCGGCCTCAACAATGTTGATCGGTCCGATAACCTCCTCGAAAAGTTGATCCTCTATCGCCACCCCCAGCGACTCTTCGATATTCATGATGATTTCGACAATGTCGAAGGCATTAGCACCGGGTGCCTGTTGTTCAATGGATACATCGAGCATTAGTTCGGCCGGCTGAAGCTGGAATTGTTCGGCCACAATGGTTCGGATTTCATGGCATTGTGCTTCATCAAGGGGCAACCCCTTGGAACGAAGCTCATTCAGCAATTTATCCTCGGTTGCTGCCGGGGCATCGAAAGGGGCTGGTGCGGTCGAATTGCCGGCTTGGGCCCGGCCGGAACACCCAGCTCCAGTAATGGCCGCCAACAATAAAGACAGCACCAGCAGCATTTTGACTTTACCAAACGGGCCTGGTCGCATCCCTGCAAACTCCTTTTCAACAACACAATGAAATTTCATGCCAGCCTTTTCCTCCCATCTTCTTAGCCAGTTAGTTTCTGTCCGGAAACGGCCCTTTTCCGTAATCTCTGCGTCAATACTGCGGCCTTGCTTGTGCGGCGTACCGATGTACTCCTCCGCGCAAAGCCTTGATTTCCTTGACCTTACAAAAAATTGCGCGTTTCCAAATCAGAAACTAGCCAGTGTTCATCCGGAGTTTCCGGATGAACACCAGTTATTTTAAATCGGAAGGTCTCCGATTTTTTTCTTCAAGGTTCTCACATCCAGGATCGTGGCCTGGCCGATTCGTTTCATGCCATCCCGTCTGAAACGAAGTCTGGTCAGCGAATCAGCAATATGCGCATCCTTGGCCCTGGAATGGCCTTCAGCCAGGGCGGAGTCAAAAGCCGCGTAACCGAGTTGGGTGGTTTCTAAAACCTCATATTGCCGGCTGCCTTGCCAGGTTTCCCAGCCGACAAAGGCATGGCCGGGCACGATGATAATGATGGGGTTTAGACCGGCTCGCAGCATGAGGCTGGAAAAGAGCACCGCACCGTCGATGCAGTTGGCGCTCTTGTGTTTGAGGGCCTCGGCCGGCAGCAGTACCCG
Source organism: Desulfuromonadales bacterium C00003107 (assembly GCA_001751225.1). Classification (GTDB taxonomy): domain Bacteria; phylum Desulfobacterota; class Desulfuromonadia; order Desulfuromonadales; family Syntrophotaleaceae; genus Syntrophotalea_A. The sequence continues at coordinate 2,418 of MAXT01000075.1, forward strand.
CTGCAGGGCGGCCGCAGGAAACTGGGTCGATTGATCGACATAGCGGATGCCGTAGCCTTTGAGGGTGTCGTAGAGAGCCCCGACTTGCTCCCGGGTCCAGGCCGTGCGTTGCTCCCCGGTGGCCTGGTCGGCCGCTCCGGTCAAGAAACCGCTGGTCTGGTAGCCGGTCAGGGTCCGCGACGCGGTACGCTCTGCCGCAGCTGACAGAATTTTCGCTCCTTCGGGAAGATTGGGGCTGATCCAGGCCGCTACGGTGGGCAGCAGGTCTTTCTTCTGATCGATGAATTGTTGGTGGTAAACCAGCGCGTCGTAGGGCAGCAGCTCCACTGGGCTGCTCTGCTCATAGACGGAACGGCCGTCCGCCAGCAACACCTCAATCGTCCAGCTGGCGCGCCGCGCCGAAGTGATCTGTTTCAGCAGGCCGGGCAGCAAATCGGGCTGCGGGTTGATGGTCAGCTCCTGGCCCGCTTCGATCTCCACGGTCTGCCGGACTTTATGGCTGATGCCGGTCAATTCGGCCTGCACGGTCAGGCGCTGGGTACGGCCGGTGCCGTTATTGATGGCCACCTCCTGAATATGCACCCCCAACTCTGGCAACAGATGGTAGGCGGACATCGGTATCTGCGCCGCGCTGCGGGTCGCCACCCTGAGGCCTTTGAGGCGACTATCCTTCAGAGCCTTTTTCCCCTCCAGGTTACGGAGCAGAATATCGCCGAGTTCCCGGGTCAGCTGAAAAAGGTCTTTGCCGATGATCGATTCGGCGGCGATCACCTCGGAGCTTTCCAGGTCGAGCATGCGCCCGTCGATGCGATAGAATTCGCCCATGCGCTGAAATGAACCGCTGATGACAAAGCGCGGGCTCCAGAGCCGCCCGCTTTCCACGGTGGTCTGCTGATCAAAGATCCAGGACGAGCCGAGACGCTGCTCGGCGAACAGTTTTTCGATCTGGGCGCGCTCCACCAGACGGAAGGTTTTAAGCGACGAAAGGCTGGTGAGCAGAGAGTCGGCAATCCCGGCGCCGATATAATCGTTACGCGATTCCCCGGAGAGATTGTCAAAGGGCTTCAGGGCGATAATCTCCCGGGTGGGGGGCGCGTCGTCCGGCCGGCGCTGCTCTGCCACAAGCGACTTGGCGGTCAAGCCGATGCGTGCTCCGCCGCCGTCGGGACCGGGTCGGTACAGCCCCCAGGCGGCGTTTGCCATGACCTTCTTGATGACCAACGTGCCGACCGGCACCTCTTCGTGGTCGATCACCGTCGCTCCGGCCTTGATTTCGATCAGTTCGCTGAGGCGGAACCGGTCGTCGACCTTGACCCCCTGGGCACTGCCGACATCGAGGTAGACCTTTTCTCCATGCACCTGGATGACCTGGCCGCAGAGGGGAAAGGCGGCTTTGATCCGGCGGTAGAGTTTGCGAATAATCGGTTCGATATGGGGTGTGGTGATGTTGGCCGCCTTGAGGGTTTTCACCACCTGCCCGGTCTTCGGGGCGATGAACTTGAGGGTGATCTCGGTGGCCAGATCGTCTCCGCTTAGGGTGCCGGTCACCAGGAAGTCGACCCCGGAAAGTTTGGACAGAACGGTTGGACTGAGAGGGTCAGCTCCTTCTGCTGCACCGGCAAATTGCCGGTCCATCACTCGAAACAGGCCCAGGGTGTGCAACGCTTCCGCCAGCAGCACGCTGGCCCGCTCTTCGATCCCGGCCATCTCGGTTTCGGCGTGCCGATTCTGGATATCCCACAACAGCACAGCTGGTTCTCCCTCTGCCCAGGCCGCGGCGGCGGTCAGCAGGCTGAACATGAACAGCATCGCAACCATGCATTGTTTGGTCATTGCTCAATTCCTTAAAGGTTTCTCCAGCAGGGAAGCGGCGTCTTTGCCTCTAGCCGTTTGCCGTGGTAAGTCTTGCCGACCGCCGGTTGTGGATCTTCAGGTTCGCTATCGTATTTCTTTGACGGACAGGTGGGCGCAGTTTTTCTCATCGACGTAGGCATTAGGACCGAAAGATCTTTGATTCCACGGGGGGCCGCCTCCTGCTGCCTTCCAGAAAGCCAGATCCGTTGCGGATTGTCGGTGGCATGGTCAGGGGGAAACCGGTGATGGCGTTCGGTATTGCCGAGTCTCAGGTAAAGACAGGGGACTGGGTGGTGACATCATCCGGGGAGTTGGTTGAGCAAGTATCGGAGCTATCCCTAATCGGTTCCTCCGGAAGCTTTTTTAACTTTGTCCGCGTATATGAAGCGCGGCGATTGCAACTTCGGTGCGGGCTTGATCAGCCCGCACCGAAGGTTAGGTCCAGGGGCTACATCTGGTCCAAGGCCATCATGATGGCCGGGGTCAGCTTGCCGAAGTTGTCGATCTTGATGATCATGTCGGCGTAGTTGCGGAATTCGCTGACGTCGCTGCCGGAGCCGACGGCGATCAGGATGAGGTTCGAGTGCTTGTTGGGGAAGGCTTGCTGCACCACCTGCTTGAGCTGACTGTTGGAGGAGTTGTCCGCCCCGTCGGTGATCAATATGATATTTTTCAGGTAAGTGCCCTCCGGCTCGTCCAGCTTCTCTTCCTGTTGAATCTCTTCAAAAAAGGCCTTGCCGATGGCGGTATAGATAGCTGTGTTACCGTAACCGGGATGGTCCATCCCCATGGTGTAACGGGCCAAAGACAGCATTTCCTGAAAATTCGAGCAGTTGATGAAACGGGTGCCCTGATAGTCGTCGTCGCCGCCGAAATAGTTGACGGATATCCAATCGCTCAGCTGGCCTGGCCGGCGCTGGGCGCGTTTGTTGATCTGGTCGATGAAAAAGATAGCGGCGGCTTTGGCCTTTTGAAAATCCTCCTGAGCAACCGACCCGCTGGCGTCAATAACCAGATTGAAGATGCCCGGTGCCGCGGCAGAGGCTTGGCTGACCGAAAAGACCAGCAGCGCCGTCACTATTGTCAATATTGTCTTGATCCTCATAACTCATATCTCCTTAGGCGAGAAAATCGCATTGATCGATAGCGGGCGCTTAACCCATCATCTGGATAACGTTGTTGATTTCCTTCAGGGCCTTACGGATTTCCCGCTTGCCCAGTTCAGAAGCGTTGCCCAGTTCAGCTAGAACATTCAACGAGGTGGCGGCCCCTGCGGGCAACCCCTGGTCTTTCAGTTCGGATAGAAAGTAGCCGGCGGGGTTGATGCCTTGGAGAATAGCGACGATGACCTGGCTTTTGCCTTCTTGGCCGGCAACGGCAGCCAGCCTGGTGGTTTCTGACCATTCGCCGAAACGCATAAAGACGGTCTTGCCTTCCTTTTCAACAAAGGCTTCGATAAAGGGCGTCAGAACGGCCAGCCCGGCCTGGTTGATAGCGGCGAGGTCGGTGCCCTCCTTGACGGCACTATTCAGATTGACCACCGAAGAAATCATGGGCACTGGGGCGCCGAGTTCTACCATGGTCGCAGCCAGGGTACTCAGCGATTTGATGACCTGTTCCCGCTCGCCAGCCTGCAGGTAGACCTTCAAATCGGCCAGCACGATGCCGAGCTTGAAGGAACCCTGCTCCTCGGAAACGGCGGTGGAGAAGCCGTACATGTTTTGCGGCGCGGTTTCACTGATGTTGGCGGACAGGAACTTAGCGTCGGTGGTTTTGACCAGTTCCCCCACCATGGCAGCGGAAGAAGGCAAAATCATCTTGTTAAAGGCTGTACCGGACGGTAACTCATCCGTCCCGGCAAACACCAGGGATGCTTGAACCAGACTGAAGATCAGGGTTAATACGACGGTTTTTCTCATGGCAAATCCTCCTTGTTGATTAGCGTGTAATGGGGTTGTTGCGAGAAGCGGTCGCTCTAGCAATTTAGTTTTTGACAATCCATATTTCCACCACCTGTCCGTTTCTAACCAGTGCCGACCAGCGGTTCTGGTAATTGTACAGGGTGCCCCCGGCAATGTTGCTTTGCTGCAGCCGGCCGTCGGCGGCGGCCTCCAGGGTTATTACCGTGCTGGCCGCCGGCGCCGGGATCACCACCATTTCGACGAAGTCGTCGATCTCCAACAGGGCGGTTCCGGCCCCGTCCCGATAGATGTGGCCGACGAGTTGTTCCTGCGGCCAGGTAAAGTCAATCTTGTTCCACCCGGCAAGCGTTTGTTGCGCCGTGGCATTCTCCAGCAGGTCTTCGCCAACCCGGACCGGCAGCGCCCAGGGCCGTTTTTCGCCGGTGGCAGCGGCGCAGTCGGGCGCGGTGGCGGACAGCCCGGAGCTGCGGCCCACCTTAGAGCGGAAGGGCTCCGGCAGTTTATCGGCCATTTGCGCCAGCTCGTCCCAGGCCAATTGCGCTTCGCCGGTCCGGCCCCGCTCTTCGAGCAGCACCGCCCGATTGTAGTGGACCGACAGTGGCGCTCCGGGGGTGTCGATCAAACGTTGCAGTATCTGCATGGTTTGAGGCCACATGTCCACCAGGGGGTCTTCCCGGAAAATGATCAATGCCCGTAACTCCAGCACCTCGGCATCCTCCGGAGCCAGGCGGCGCGCTGCTTCCACGGCGGCGCGAGCTTGGTAAATCTCCCCCAGATACAGGTCGGTCACAGCCAGATTGACTCGGGACGGCAGATAGTGGGGGTCGGCTTCGTTGGCCTGTTTAAAACAGGTGGCCGCTTCCTGTAGTAGCTCCCGGGCCTGTTCCGAAAGGGCGGGGGCGCCTCCTCGCAGGGCCAGGGATTCGGCCCGGCTGCTGCCGTCGAGCACAGAAGGTAGCCAGTAGCGGTAGGCTGCGGCCGGGTCCATGGCCTTGATGGCCATCTGCAGATAGCAATAGCCGAGGTTGTTGAAGGTTTCGCGGGCTGGGAAGGTCTTCTGGAATTCGCGGAAAAAATAGACCGCGTCTTCGTAGCGCTGAAAGTGCGCCAGCCGCACGCCGAAACGGAACAGTTCGATCTTCTCCAGCAAGCCGCGCAGCCGGGTTTGCATGAAACTGGCCCGATCTTTGGCCTGAGGATGACTGGGATCGTTGTTGGCGTGAGGGATCTGTTTGACCCAGTAGCTGAAGAAATCGTCCCGGCCGGCGCCATCGCTCACCAGAGTATCGATCCGAAAACCAGCGATGGCGCTGTAGAGAAAGCCCCGGTCGTCGGCTTTCAGTTCTTTGCCCCGGGCGACTGCCAGTCGCTGCTTGGCCGTTGCCCCCGGCACGTCCGAACTCCCCTCAAGGATGCTTTTCAGCGCTGCCTGTTCGGGATCGCCGGCCAGGGCCAGGTAGGTTTCGAGATGCCAGAAGTCGTCTTCTGCCAGATGCCCCAGTTCGTGGCCGAGCACGAAGGCCAGCCGAGCATCTCCCTCTTGCTGGGAAACGCCCTGGTAACAGAGCTCGATGGTGCCCTTGGAAAGGACGATGAAACCGTCCGGCAGGGCGATGGCCCATGGATCGCTCTGGCTGTTGACGATGCGCAGATGTGGCGGTCGAGTGCCGCGCTTGTCGGCTACCGCGAGGACTTGGGCAAAAATTTGTTTGGCCCGCTGGGCCGGGGGATAGCTGGCTGGATCGATACGGCCGTATTTCTGGATGTAGAAATTGACCCGGCTTTTGGGGTTTTCGTTAGCCTGCGCTGTGCCGCTAATCGCAATGGTGGCGGCTAGCAGCAGCGCTCCGCAAAGCCCAGCCCAAAAGATGTGTCGTTTGATTTCAGCTGTCACCTGCATAGAATGCTTTCCTCCGTCCCCTTCTATCCCAATCGCTTGCTCTTTTGATTTGCGTCTGTTCCAGAGCTACCGGCGGCAATTGCTACCGGATTTATCGCTTCTATTGCTATATCTACGGACTGCCACCGTTGTTTTGTCGTTTTAAAAATCTATGTTTGGATTTTATTGATCATCGAACATTTTGCTACCGGCTATGTTCTCCTGCTTATCGCCTCTTGCGGGACAGCATCGGTTCGGCCTCGTTGATCGGCACGGCGAAGGCCAGGCCGACGAAGGCTTTTCGTCCCTGCTGGGCGGGGCTGATGATGGCGTGGCTGACGCCGACCACTTCCCCCTCTTGGTTGAGAATCGGCCCGCCGCTGTTGCCGGGATTGAGGGGGGCATCGGTCTGGATGAGGCCGACGCCGTTCTGGCTCATCTGCCGGTCGAGAGCACTGACGATGCCGGAGGTCACGGTAAAGGTGAAACCGAAGGGGTTGCCGACCGCAATGATCCCTTCGCCGACCTGCAGCTTGTCAGAATTGCCCAGGGGCAGGGGAGTGGACGCCGGAAAATCTCCTTCCAGGCGCAGTATGGCCAGATCTTTCTGGACATCGCGCTTTACCACTACCGCCGGATAAAAGGTTTTCTCGTAGGTGACAACGAATACCCTTTGAGCGTTTTCAACCACATGGGCGGCGGTCACCACCGTGCCGTTGTTGTCGACAAAGAAGCCGGAACCGACCACCTGCAGATCCTCCGCTTTCAATGGGGCCTGCTGTTTAGTCGCCTGTTGCTTAGGCTCTTGAGCTGGCTTGGCTTGGTGTTTGAACCGTTGCATATCCTGTTCAAAGTGCCGGAAGTATTCCTGGAACTGCTGCCGTCCGGCATCTCCGGTGAGTCCGTAGGCGCCGAAAGAATCCTGCATCTGGGCAATGCCGACTACCGCCGGCAAGGACCGTTTCGCGACCTCAACCGTGGTCAGGGCGTAGCCAGGTGTGATGCCTGCCAGGCTCAGAAGCAGCAACGTCAGGCCAAGGAACCAGTGGAGCTGTTTTGACATATTCATAGTTAGCTTTTTCCTCTTGATCGGGGTTGAGAAAAAGTCGTTGGCGATCTTAATTTGGCAAACTTGGTGCCAGTTGGGAGAGCAGCTGATCGGTCTCTTTGAGCAGTTGCCGTCTTTGTCGGGCCGTCGGTCCCTGTTCGCTCACTTGCTGCAACAGGGCGGCAACCCTGGTTAAGGGTTCACTGGCCCACTGCGCCTCCTGTTCCGTGGTGTCGCGGTCGGCTAGGCTGCGCTTGAGCAGCAGGCTCGTTTCGCGCAGTTCAAACCAAAATCCTTCCGGTAGTGCGCTGGTTTGCAGGGCGGCGACCTTGGCTGCCACCAGCCAACGGCCGAGACCAAAATAGGACCCCCATGCGGATGGTTCCCAGGAGGACCCGGTTTCCAGCGGCGGTCTGAAGGCCGGCGGCATGGGATTACTGCCCCCTGTCAGGTCGGCCCGGCCCCGCCAGAGTCCCGCGGCGAAGGCTCGCGCTGGGATGGTGATCGTTGCCGGAGCCAAACCGTAGGCACGGTTTGGCTCTTCCCAGGGAAAGTCCTGCTGGCGGGCAAGCTCCGAGAATTCGGCGCTGTTGGCCGATTGGGCCAGATTCTGGTAGGAGCTTTCGAGCAGCTTTGGCAACTTCGCTTGATCGAAGGGTGCTGTCGACCAGAAGATCAGCAGCAGGCAGGCCGCTAGAGCTGCTCCGAGAGGCACCCAGGGTTGAAACTGCCAGCGTAGGCTGAAACGCTTTGCGGCGGCTGGTTGTTCTTCATGGCGAGCGGCTTCAAGCCATAGGCTATAACATTCGGGACAGGCCGCCAGGTGTTTCAACAGGCGGTGGCGTACTCTTCGGCCCAGGCGGTTCTCCACCAACGTCGCCAGCTCTTCAGCTGTCGGACAGGTTCCCGCAGGGCGAGGCTCTTTAATGGCCAGGGCAATGGAGACGTGTCTGCCGTGCTCTTTGACGTTATTTCGAGTTGCCGATTGCGATGGGTCTGCCATGTGTCTTCCGGTTTAGCGATATGCCCGGTCCGGCTTAAGGCCGAAGCAGGCTTGTATTGGTTTTGACGGACCGTCGCAGCGAAATTGTCCCGCAACGCGGTAGGGCGGACTTTTTGCGACGCCATCAAAGGTCGATCTGCCGGTCCTCTTGCAGCCAGTTGCGTAAGGTTTCTTCGAGGCCAAGTTTACGCAAGGTCTTTTCCAGTCGGGCCAGTAATCGCCTGAGCTTACCATGGGTTTTGTTCACCCCCCAACCGAGTAGTTTGCCGGCTTGACTGGCCGACAGCTGGTCCTGGTAAATCATTTTTAGCAGCAGCTGTTCTTCATCTTTCAGTTTGAACGTGCTGTCAAACTCCTTGACGAGGTTGGCGATGTCGCCGTTGGTGCTCGCTGTGGTACCCGCGGTCAACAGCTGCCCGATTCCTTTGGCCAGCTGAACCTGTTCGGATAGCGCAAGGTATTGTTCGGGGGAGATGTTGTGTAGTGCCGGATTTGGTGCTGCCCGGTTTTCGAGTTCCTCCGGTTCGCTGGCTGTGGCTTCCCAGCGCACTTTTCCGCAGTCGGGGATCTCGGCCAGGATGACAGCGACAATTTCGGCAATACCTGCGGGCGGCTCCGGATTAGCGGCGCGGCTGGAGAGGTTGCCGATCACCTCAGGCGGGGCGATCCGTTCCAGGCAGAGCAGTTTGAAAACCTTGGTCCACAAAGCTCCTTGTTTGACCAGCCACTGTGGGGGGCGGAAACGGCCGAATTTTTTCCGGGAAAAATCCTCCAGCAGATTGCCGGTCATGCAGTGGAGAAAGGTCGAGAACTTGGCCTTGCCGTTGTAAGCCCGAACTCTCCGCCAGTTGTCCTCTTCCAGTTTTTCCAACAGGTAGAGGGACGCCTCCTGCGCGGTGTTGGTATCCAGAAAACGCTTCTGTACCAGGCGCTCGAGTTTGTCCCAGCATTGAAAAACTTGCTGGCTGTAGCGATCCTGCTCCAAAAAATTACCTGTAGCAAAAAGGGGATAATCTGAGTGTCGCCTCTAGTGCGGCGAATCTGGGGCATAAAATAACAAAAAGTATACGGCAAAATACCGGACTTGCGCGATGCTGGCAAGGAGTTTTGCGTAGATTTATATGTTCAGTAGGTGCCGTTAATGGGTGGTGACTTAGGTCTTTCTCCGAGATTCACCAATGATTGCTTGGTAGGGTGGTGCAGGCGGGGGGATGAACCTAAAATTCTATCTTTATTCTGATGTAGCAGGTCAGTGCGTATATTGAGTCCTGTGGGGGAAATGGATTGAGTTTGACCTTGAGTTAAATAGCTTTATAAGTTGTGAGCTGAGAGTTGTGTTGAACAAAAAGATTAACCAGACAAGTTGAGAATGAGTCCTGCCACAGCCCGGCCTACGGCCGCAGTAAAATCGAGATTGAGGGTCTCCAGAGTGTCGCTCGGTTTGTGATAGTGGGGGCTGCGAAAGTTGGTGGTGTCGGTGAGCATGATCGCCGGGTAGCCCTCATCCCAAAAAGGAGCATGGTCGGAGCGACGGGTGTCGGGAAAGAGTTCACCATTATCCGGCACGACCAGTGATACCGTAGGAAGTTCGGGTTGATATTGGTCTGCTGCATGAATAAAGGATTCTACCAAGCTCGCTGAGGTCTGGTTGCCAATCACGGCGAGAAAATCCCCAACGGTCGGAACTTCAATAGGCAAACCTTCGGGCATGGTCTGCACTGCATCAGGGCCGGCGTAAGCTATCGATTCAAGAACCACGACCCCGGCCAGATCCCATTCCTGTTCTCGGGCATGCTGTGCTAAGGCTCGACTCCCGCGCAAGCCTCGTCCCTTAGGTTCCGTTTCTCTCTCATTCTCTTCCAGATTTACGGCAATAAATTCCACTGTTCGGCGGGGGCGAACCTGCACAAATACTCTGGCCAATTCCAGCAATAAAGCTACACCGCTGGCGTTGTCATCGGCCCCTGGTGAATTAGCGACCGTATCGTAATGAGCAATGATCAAGAGTTTAGGCTGGTTTGTGACTGTGCCAGGTAGGGTAGCGATCAGATTTCGATATTTCTTGCCGTTATCAAAAAAGTAGTGAGGTTCTACCTCATAGCCGGAGTCCTGCAGGCTGGTTTTAATATAGACGGCGGCTTTTTCCAGGGCTTCGGGAGCAACCAGGGGGTGTCGAATGCCCTGCAGCGAGCTTATATGATTCTTGAGTACTTTTTTCGATATTTGTGATGTCAAGGGCAGCATGAGGAGGAATCCTGAATGAAGATGAATAGTAATTGCTAATACTACTGAGGGTGACAGGGTTTACAATATTGAAAGCTTATTAAATAGTCTTGACTATTAAGTGGCGTTTTATTATAAGAAGTAACTATTACTTGCTGTCTATAGATGTGTTAACTGGGCAAAGCTGGGGAAATTCGGTGACGCAAAGCCACGGGTCCTTAAAGGATCGCCGGGTTGCAGATATAATGATATATAAAACTAACGTTAAACACATCGAAAACATGCTTGTATACGGCAAAGGCTCTTCGCTTGCTGACCTTCGGTCAGGCGAAGGGCTTTTTTATGCTCCGAAGGTAAATACCTTTCACTCTTGCTGCATATGTAATTAAATTTCACACTGATCAATTTCTGAAGGGGGTAATCATGAAACTCAACCTGCGTGCAAAATTACTACTACCGACTTTTGTGGTGATTATTTTGTGCCTGTCTGTTACAGGGTTCTATTCTTATCGTACCGCTAGAATGACGGTGGAAAAGGCCCTTAAGGAGCAGATGCACACTATTGCAGATAATATTAGTAAGCAGATCGACGTCAATGTCACTGATCTGACTCGCACCTTTCGTACTCTGGCCGGCCGCAACGTGGTTCGCGATCTGTTGAACAATGAAGGGGCTGCGGTGACCGAAAACCCGGTTCAGGCCGAGGCAGCACTGTTGCAAATGATGCAGGATTATCCCGGTGAATTCGAGTTTCTGGCCGTTATCGGTAACGATGGCATCGCGGTGGCCGCCTCGCAACAGGAACTAGTCGGTCAGCTCAGCGTGGCTG
>MAXT01000076.1 GCA_001751225.1 Desulfuromonadales bacterium C00003107
CTTTGAAGACCGTTATCAGCACGGCGAAGGCAATAGCGCTGCCCACATCAAGAGTTCTCTGGTCGGTGCCGGAGAGCTGCTGATCATCGAAGACGGCCGGCCAGTGCTCGGCACCTGGCAGGGGATCTACTTCTGCGAATTTGACGGCCCACGGCAGCGGAAAATACATATCAAGGTACTGGCCGGATGAAAACCCAGGTGATACTCGGCCGTTGCTCCAGTTATCAGCGGGCCGAGGTGGAAAAAGCGCTGGAGATCCTGCTAGTGCCGGCAGGAGGCATGGCCGCCTTCGTCAGCCCCGGCCAACGGGTACTACTCAAGCCGAATATGCTAGCAGGCAAAGAACCGGATTTGGCGGTCACCACCCATCCGGAAATCGTGCGGGCCGTGATCCGCCTGGTGCAGAAAGCCGGCGGCAAGGTAATGGTTGGCGATTCGCCCGGGATCGGTAGCCCGTTGCAGGTAGCCAGGCGCTGCGGCATCCTGACCGTGATCGAAGAAACAGGGGCGGAATTCGCCCCCTTCAGCGAATCAGTGCCCATCCGGCCACAGGGCTCAACCTTTCACCAGCTTGAGATTGCCCGCGACATCCTCGACGCCGATGTGATCATCAACCTGCCCAAACTCAAAACCCACCAGATGATGGGTTTGACCTGCGGAGTAAAAAATCTGTTTGGTGCCGTGGTCGGCATGCGCAAACCGCGGCTGCATCTGCAGGCCGGGGCCGACAAGGCCTTTTTTGCCCTGATGCTGCTGGAACTGGCCGAGCACATCGCTCCGAGCCTGACCATCGTCGACGCGGTCACCGCCATGGAAGGGGACGGCCCCGGCAGCGGTGACCCCGTCCACATAGGTGCCCTGCTGGCCAGCCGCAGCCCCTTGGCCCTCGACACGGTAGCCTGCGAACTAGTCGGGATGCGCCAGCAGGAGGTCTGGACCCAGCGAGTGGCGGCAGCCAGCCATCGCCAGGGCAGCCAGCTAAACCAGGTCGAGCTCAGCGGTACGCCCCTGGAGGACTTGCGCTGTGCCCGCTTTCGCCCGTCAAAAACCACCGACATCAATTTTGGCTTGCCAAACTGGCTGCGAGCTCCGCTCAAACAGTCTCTCAGCGCCCGACCGCAAGTTGACCCCCAGCGCTGTGCCCTTTGCAACCTGTGCGTCAAACACTGCCCGCCGCAGATCATGGAGATAAACAAGGGGCGCTTGCATATCGACTATCACCGTTGCATCGGCTGTTTCTGCTGCCAGGAGCTCTGCCCCCATGGCGCTCTGCAAACCCGCCAGGGTCTGCTACTGCGCCTGGGGCGCTTCCTGCAGCGGCGCTGAATGGTCCCTTCCCACCAGAGAGGATTCGCCATGAAACGTATCATCCTGGCCCACCTGCTTGTCGGCATGACCCTGTTACTAACCTCCTGCGCTAGCATGCGACCGGCAGCGCCAGAAGTCAGCCTGCTTGGCCTGCAGCTTGAAAACCTGACCCTCAGCCATGCTATTTTGAGTGCGGACCTGAGCCTGTACAACCCCAATGACTTTCCTCTGGATATCCAACGAGCTGTCTACTCCCTGACCCTGCAGGATATTCAAGTGGCTCGTGGCCAAGCGACGGAGAAGCTGCACATCGCCGCCCATGAGACCGGGGCCCTGACCCTGCGCCTGTCGAGCAGCTACCTCAACCTGCTACGCATTGGACGCAACAGTCAGCAGCAAGACATTCCCTTTTCTATCGACGGCCAGGTCACCCTGGGCGGCTTTGGGGTGTTATCCCGCACCGTGAGCTTTAAGGAAGAGGGAATCATTCCTCTGTCGGCCTTCTTGACCCTCAACCCGTAGCCCGGATCGTCCACAACCGACGGATCGATAGGCGTCTCCCTTCAACCCCAGCCAAAGGAGTACCCATATGGCCACAAAACCACTGACAGTAATCGCCATACTTAAAGCCAAACCAGGCAAAGAAGAGCTCCTGAAACAAGAAATTGTCGGCTGCATCGCCCCGACCCGAGCCGAACCGGGCTGCATCAATTACGACCTGCATCAATCGCTGGACGACCGTGCCTGTTTCACCCTGTATGAGAACTGGCGCAGCAAGGAAGATCTCGACCAGCATCTGCAGATGCCCTACCTGCAGGCGCTGCTCGGCAAGGCCGAGGAGCTACTGGCTACGGCGCCGGACATCCAGCTAATGGAACGCATCGGCTGAACTGAAAAAGAGGAAATCGAAACCGAGGGGAAAGCTGCCAGGGGCGACCGCCAGGTCGCCCTTAGTGCTTGTTGGGATACTGCTCTTTGACGTGCAGCTTATTTTGCAGTTCGAGAATATTAATGTAGCGAGCGACAGGGATGGCCTTATTTTTCATGACACCGCCTCGATCAGAATACGTGCCCTGCTTTTGAAGCTCTTTCTTAAAATTTTATCTGAATTACCCGGATTGGGTAAACTACCGCCCCGCAGCAAAAAGAGCCCTCCAGGAACCGGGATAGGCAAGACACTCATCTGGGAAGAAAGAAAAGAGAGAGAGAGGGGGGGGGGCATCAACCGTTTAGAACACGGCGAGCCTGCTCCAGGGTCACCCCCCGGGCCAAGAGCCGCTTGTGACGGGATTTGTCGCCGGCTACCAGACTGACCTGACCCTTGGCTACGCCGAGCAACTTAGCCAAAAATTCGCGACACAGCTTGTTAGCCGCCCCTTCTACTGGCGGCGAGGTCAGGCGTAGTTTCAGCTCATCGCCCTGCAACCCGACCACTTCGTTTTTGCTAGCCCGCGGCTGCACATAGACGTTGATGGTCACGCCATCTTTGCTGCCTTGAAGGTAGGGACTCATCGATCCTGCCGGTGGCCTTCATTCAAGTCAGGCAGAGCTTCAGGAGCGGACGGCTCGATGTCGGTGACTATTTGTTCTACCTTGGCGGGTTCTTCCTCCTCCAAGCGATCGATATCCAGCATTCGCAGATGGCCTTCGACCAGCCCGCGCAGGGCGGATTCGAAAGAAACCTTCTGACACTTGATATCCCGGATTTCATCGAGCAGTTGCTTTCGTCGGCATTCTGCGTGATAAACGATCCGCTCCGCTTCCAGCTCCGCCTCCGCCATAGAGATCTCCGCCTCTTTGTGGGAGTTGGCTTTGATCTCTTCGGTGACTTGCTGAGCGGTCAACAGGGTCTCCTTAACAGCAGATTCCCTTTGCCGCATTTCCTGCAGCGACGCCTTGGTGCGAACAAGTTCCTCTTTCAGTTCCTGAACCTGGCGGTGGTAATTCTCCAATTCCTCGGCGATCTGCTCCAGATAGTGATCGACGCCACCCTTTTCGTAGCCGATGGGGCGGGTTTTGAACTGGTGCTGTTGAATGTCGATAGGACTAATGGCCATGGTGGACTCCTTAGCCGAGGTGCATTAGCAGGCGCTGGATCAGGCGCTGAACAAAGAAGAGGGCGAACAACAGAGCCATAGGCGAAAGATCGAAACCGCTGAATTGCAGGGGCAACACTCGCCGGATACGCTGCAAAACCGGATCGGTGGCAGTGTAGAGAAAGCGTACAATGGGATTATGGGGATCGGGCCCGACCCAGGAGATAACCGCCCGGGCAACAACAATAAAAATATAGACCTGCAGGAGCATCAGAACCATTTGACCGAACACAATCAACAAATCATTAAGAATAGCCACGACGCTTTACCCTTTCCCAGCAAGATTAATATAATCGCAAAAACTTACAGGATGGCTAAGCAAAAGTTTCGTCCTACAAGGATTGGTGCTTTTTCAGGGGTGAAGGCATACATCAAGTATGTCGAGGTCCTGAAAAAAACGCCGTAACGCCGTAGGGCGAACTTTTTGCGACGCCATCAAGATTAGTTTGTCATATTCGATAATTAGCCTTCATCTTATACCGAATCGGACGACGCAGTGTCAAACCCTTTCGATCTTCTTAGAAGACTGCAACACTTTGACTTTCATTTGAAAAATCGCTAAAGTAGCTCGTTCATCTGCCATCCGCAGCTGGCACCAAACCAACAACCGCAGCAGAGAGGCCTTCAATGAAGCGCACAACCAACCTTAATGTCCGGTCCATGACACCGATCATCGCGCCCGCTGACCTGAAACAGGTTTTTCCCCTGTCGGAGCGAGCCGCTGAATTTGTTACCCAGTCGCGGCAGCAGGTCAAAGACATCATCCATAATCGCGATCGCCGTTTGATGGTTGTAGTCGGCCCCTGCTCGATTCACGACCCCCAGGCCGCCATTGATTACGCACGGCGCCTGGCCAAACTAAATCATGAACTGGCGGATCAACTACTGCTGGTCATGCGCGTTTATTTTGAAAAGCCCCGCACCACCATCGGCTGGAAGGGCCTGATCAACGACCCAGACCTCAACGGCTCGCATCAGATATCCAAAGGACTCGGTGTCGCCCGCAATCTTCTCTGCACTGTAACCAACCTCGGCCTGCCCATCGCCTGTGAAATGCTCGACCCGATCACCGTCCAGTACCTGTCCGACATGGTCAGCTGGGGCGCAATCGGCGCCCGCACCACCGAGTCCCAACCTCACAGGGAGATGGCCAGCGGCCTGTCCTTTCCCATCGGTTTCAAAAATGGTACTGACGGCAACCTGCAGATCGCCGTACATGCTATAGACGCGGCTACCCATTCGCATAACTTCCTCGGGATTGACCGCGATGGGCGTACCGCCATTGTCGAAACCAACGGCAATCCTGACGGACACATGGTCCTGCGCGGAGGAGGCGGAAAACCGAACTACGATGCCGAAAATATTACCCATGCCGAGGCGCTATTGGCTAAAGCTGGCTTGCAGCCCTCCATCATGGTCGACTGCAGCCACGCCAATTCCTATAAAGATCATGCTCGCCAGGAAGATGTGCTGAACAACGTCCTAGAGCAACTCGCCCAAGGCAATCGCTCTATCAACTCCCTGATGGTCGAGAGCTATATCGAAGCGGGCAGCCAGCCCTTAAGTGACGATATCGACGCATTGCAGTACGGAATGTCTATCACCGACAAGTGCATCGACTGGCCGACCACTGAGCGACTGCTGCGCCAGGCCCATGCCAGCCTGAAAAAGCTGGGCGGTCGCTCCATAGACTAAAACCTCAAGGCGCCCGGCTTAATGCCGGGCGCCTTGAGGTTGCCATGTTACTACCAAAACAGTCGCGCCTCCCCCTCAGTTATTTTTGAGGAAAGCCTCGACCTCCAGCTTAAGGTCATCAAGATTGACCTGCGCAACCTCGCCATCCAGCCTTTCGCAGCGCACCAGCCCTTCCTCGACCCATTCCAAAACCAAGCTTTCTTCGATGCCGAACATGGACGCCGCATCCTTCGGGGTGAACCAGGTTTTTCCCAGCGACATGTCTACGCCTCCTTTCGAGACCAGGGCGACTTTGTTAGCCCGACTGCACCGCCCCCTATTACTACTCTAGACAAGATCGTCGCTGTTGCAAGGCTGCCAAAGGAACTTGTCCGTTGAATGGCCCGGTACTCATAAATTTAGGACCAGTACCACAGCCTGTGGAATCTGGACGCTATAGGGCATTAAGTAAACGATAGATCTTCTGCTCCAGCTCCCAAACCGCCGCCGCACGATCCTCGGCGCCCAGCTCTACCAGCAACAGTCGAGCCCGGTCGAGCTGACTGTGACTTTTCAGCAGCACCGGAGTTAACTTGGACTCCAAGTGCATTTGGGGGATATCCCCGACCAGTTCTTCCAGCTCCTCCATATCCTGTGCGGCCTGGTCGATGATCTGTTGGGCCTTCAGCGCCTCGCCTGCAGAGTCATCCACTGGTGCGTCCAAAATTAATCGCACATCGTCGGTCAATTCTCGGTAACGATCCGATATATTCATGCCTCTTTCCCTTCTTCGCTAGCTGTGACTGCATTGAATTGCCCATCCCAGGGCTTCGTCGAAAGTATACAGACCTTTGCCGCAGCAAACAATCACCATGAACCTTCGATGGGATGGAATCCCCCGCCGCCATTTAATTCTTGACAAATTTTGTCGGAAATAGAAAAATCAGGTACAACCATATGGCAGCGGCATGCTGTCCAATGTCAACCAGGCACCTAACCAAGCCAACCACAACAGGGGAAATTGTACGCGATGAACCAGGAAACCCTTAAACAACAGATCCGTCAACTGGCTGCCGAACGTAACGCCCTGATCCTAGCCCACAACTACCAACGGGACGAAATTCAGGAAATCGCCGATGTTGCCGGTGACTCCCTGGGACTGTCCATGGAAGCCGCCCGCACCGACAAGGATGTGATTGTCTTCTGCGGAGTCCACTTCATGGCTGAAAGTGCCGCGATCCTTGCCCCCGACAAAACGGTGCTGCTACCGAGAGCCGACGCTGGCTGTCCTATGGCGGACATGATCACCGCCGAAGGGCTGAACAAGATGAAGCAAAAGTTTCCCGACGCTACCGTAGTGACCTACGTCAATAGCACCGCGGCAACCAAGGCCGAAACAGATATCTGCTGTACCAGCGCCAATGCGGTCAAGGTGGTACGGTCCCTCGACGCCAAGGAAATCATCTTTGCACCGGACCGCAATCTCGGGCGCTATGTGGCTTCCTTCGTGCCGGAAAAAACCTTCCATCTCTGGCAAGGTTTCTGCCCAAGCCACGAAAATCTGCTGGCCGAAGATGTTAAACGGATCAAGGCCGAGCACCCCGGGGCCCCCTTTATCGCCCACCCGGAGTGCAATCCCGAGGTACTGGAGCTGGCCGACCACATCTGCTCCACCAGTGGCATGTACGAATATGTACATACCTTCCCATCCAAAAAGTTCATCATCGGCACAGAGATGGGCATTCTCTACCGCATGCGCAAAGAAAACCCGGAGAAGGAATTCATTCTCGCCAGCGAGGCGTTGATCTGTCCTAACATGAAGCTGATCTCCCTGGAGGACCTGCACGCCAGCCTTAAAACCCTCACACCAGTAATCACCGTGCCGGAGGAAGTCCGCACTCGGGCCAAGATTTCTCTGGACCGCATGCTGGCCGTGCCCCGAGACTGAAAAAAACGATGATTAAGGAACAGGACTACATCGCCATATTTCACTCCACACACCGGGTCTTGGCAGCCGAAAAAAATCTCAAGGAGCAGGCTGTCGATTTTCTGCTTATCCCCACCCCCCGGGAGCTGACATCTGCCTGTGGCCTGGCCATTTGCTTTGCCCCCGAACTGGCCCTTGAAATTGGAAGTCTCTTGTCAGACGCTGACCTGTGGCCCGCCGACCTGTTCGTCCGCGAAGGGTCGGGGTTCCGCAAACTGTAGGCGCTGCTGCCATGGCCATCTATCTCGACAACGCTGCCACCTCTCATCCAAAACCCGAAGGGGTCTATCGGGCCGCAGACCGGACCCTACGGGAACTGGGCGCCAGCCCGGGACGAGGCAGCTACCAAGCCGCCATTGATGCAAGTCGGCTGTTATTTGAAACCCGACTAGCGGCCGCAAGCTTGTTTGGCGTTACCGAGACAGCGCAAATCGTATTTACCGCCAGCGCCACCGAGGCCCTAAACCTGGCCCTATTTGGCCTGCTTAACCCCGGCGACCGGGTAGTCACCACCAGCATGGAACACAACGCTGTGTTGCGCCCCCTCGAACTACTGCGCCGCAGAGGCGTTAAGGTAGTCAAGGTTCCCGCCAACACGGACGGCTTCGTCGCGCCGACCGAACTCAAGAACGCCTGTACTCACCGAACGAGACTTCTGGTTCTCAGCCACTGTTCCAACGTCAGCGGTACACGTCAGGCCGTCGAAGAGATTGGCCCCTGGTGTCGCAAACAGGGCATTCTGCTACTGGTCGATGCGGCGCAGAGTGCTGGCCTGTTCAATATTGACGTCGAGGCAATGGCCATTGACCTGCTCGCCGTACCCGGCCATAAAGGCTTGTTCGGGCCGTCTGGAACCGGCCTGCTCTATGTGCGGGAAGATCTACAAATTCGGCCGCTGCTAGTCGGCGGCACAGGAACTGACTCGACCTCTGTACTGCCACCACCACAACTCCCCGAAGGCCTTGAAAGCGGCACCGCCAACGCCCCCGGCCTGGCCGGCCTGAAGGCCGGCATTGAATTCCTGCTCGCCACCGGTATCGACACCATTCGCCACCACGAACTGAATCTGGTCCGGCGCCTGCGCCAGGAACTACCCAAAATTCCCGGGCTACGTCTTCACGGCGGCAACGCCATGGATCGCCAGGGCAGCGCCCTCTCCTTCACCATCGCCGGCCACGACCCAGCCGCCATCGCGTTTCTTCTCGACCGAGACCACGCTATCCAAACCCGCGCCGGACTGCACTGCGCCCCCGATGCCCATCGCAGCATCGGCACCTTTCCGCGGGGCACTGTACGGATCAGCCCCGGATGGTTTAACAATGAACAACACATAGAGAAACTGATGATTGCCTTGACGGTCTTGGTTGGCCGAGGGTAAATACCGGCCCTCAAACTGCGGCATGCCATGTCTTGCATGGTGCCACCGAGATAAATAAGTTTCTCAAAAAACAAAAACCCCGCTTCCAAGGAAGCGGGGTTTTTGTTTTTTGAGTTCAACGACTATGCGCTAGACTCACTAACTGTGCCCTACCTAACCCGTAAGGAGTAGGCGGGGTTTAGATCTAAATAAAAAGCCGGATTCGGCTGCTATTAGATCTTACGGACGTTGGCCGACTGGGGGCCTTTCTGGCCTTCAGTCACTTCAAACTCGACCCGGTCACCTTCAGCGAGGGACTTGAAGCCGTCGCCTGCAATGGCGGAGAAGTGTACGAAAACATCGGGGCCGTTGTCCTGCTCGATAAAACCGAATCCCTTGGCGTCATTAAACCATTTTACAGTACCTTGTACCATTTTTGTTCTTCTTTCTTTTGGTTCCCAACTGGGAACATGTTGATTGTTGTGCGTTATTTTCGTTTGCACCAAAAAGAGCCACTCATTCCTTGAGGTCTGCGCGGCTCCAAAAACTGACTGACGATCAATCTGTTCGGCAACGAAAAACTACACAACCTTCTCTTAAGTAACGCTCTTCTATCATGGGCGGCCAGCAAAACGCAAGACTTTTAATGTAAATCGACCACCGAATTTTTTCGGGAAGTTTTCAACCGGAG
>MAXT01000077.1 GCA_001751225.1 Desulfuromonadales bacterium C00003107
CCTTTAATGACTTCCATGACCAGTTCCATCTTCGCCGTACCTTGCGGATTTGACGGCCAGGCGCCTGGATTCGTGTAAGCTGCCAGCATAATCGAGGAAGTCGGCCGCTCCCCTGGAAGGACCTGCCAGATCTCTTCGGTAATGAAGGGCATGATAGGATGCAGCAAGCGCAGCAACTGCTCCAGCACGGTGAAGAGTACCTCTTGGGCCACCTGACGGCGAGCCACATCATCTCCGTAGAGATCTTCCTTGCTCAGCTCGATATACCAATCGCAGAACTCATGCCAGGTAAAGGCGTAGAGGGCCCCTGCCGCATCGTTGAATTTATAATCGGCCAGGGCCTGTTCCGTCTCGCTGGCAACCTCGCTTAATCGGGTAAGGATCCACTGGTCAGCCAGAGACAGCTTTGCCTGATTGAGATCGATGGCACCCGGCGTAAAATCTTCCAGGTTCATCAGAGCAAAACGGCTGGCGTTCCACAGCTTGTTGACAAAGTTGCGATAACCGGCAATACGTTCCAGGGATAGCTTGATATCCCGCCCCTGGGCGGCAAATGCGGCCAAGGTGAAACGAAAGGCATCGGTGCCATATTCATCGATAACCGTTAACGGGTCGATGACATTGCCCTTGCTCTTGCTCATCTTCTGGCCGTTGGCATCCCGTACCAGAGCATGAATGTAGACCTCTTTGAAAGGCACCTCATCCATGAACTTGAGGCCCATCATCATCATCCGCGCAACCCAGAAAAACAGGATATCGAAGCCGGTGACCAGACAAGAAGTCGGATAAAACTTTTCCAGAGTGGCGGTCTTATCGGGCCAGCCCATGGTTGAAAAAGGCCACAACGCGGAGGAGAACCAGGTATCGAGCACATCCGTCTCCTGGCGCAACTGACTGCCTCCGCAGTGGCTGCAGACCGTTGCATCCTCGCGGGTAACGGTGATCTGGTCACAAGCGGCGCAAAACCAGGCCGGAATGCGGTGTCCCCACCAGATCTGGCGACTGATGCACCAGTCGCGGATATTGTACATCCACTCAAAGTACGTCTTTTCCCACTGTTGAGGGATAATTTTGGTACGCCCGTCCTCTACCGCAGCAATAGCTTCTTTGGCCAGAGGCTCGACTTTGACGTACCACTGCAGGCTCATGTACGGCTCAATGACGGTCTTGCAACGGTAACACTCGCCGACGGCATTGAGGTGCTCCTCGGTACGCTCCAGCAGTCCTTTCGCCTCCAGATCGGCAAGCACCTGCTGCCGAGCAGCGCTACGTTCCAACCCTTGATAGGAGCCACCGTTGGCATTGACCACTCCCGATTCGTCAAAGATATTGATGAATTCAAGGTCGTGGCGTTTTCCCATCTCGAAGTCGTTGAAATCGTGAGCCGGGGTGATCTTCACCGCGCCGCTACCAAATTCTTTATCGACATAATCATCAGCGATAATGGGGATCTCACGATCAACCAGAGGCAACATAACACTCTTGCCGATCAGGTCGGCATAGCGTTCGTCCTCAGGATGTACCGCCACAGCGGTGTCACCAAGCATGGTTTCAGGGCGAGTGGTGGCCACCACAAGCATACGGTCGCTGCCCTTGACCGGATAACGCAGATGCCAGAGCTGACCTTTTTGATCTTCGTGCTCGACCTCAAGGTCGGAGAGAGCCGTATGGCAACGGGGGCACCAGTTGATCAGGCGATTAGCCCGGTAGATCAAACCCTCTTCGTAAAGGGTGACGAACACCTCCCTTACGGACTTGGACAACCCTTCATCCATGGTAAAGCGTTCCCGCTCCCAGTCGCAGGAAGCGCCGAGCCGTTTGAGCTGATTAATAATCTGGCCACCCGATTCTTCACGCCACTGCCAAACCCGCTCGACAAAACCTTCGCGACCCAAATCATGACGATCCCGTCCCTCGGCGGCCAGCTGCTTCTCCACCACATTCTGAGTAGCGATACCGGCATGATCGGTGCCAGGTTGCCAGAGGACTTCCGATCCGCGCATACGCATCCAACGGGACAGAATATCCTGCAACGTATTGTTCAGAGCGTGCCCCATGTGCAGCACACCAGTTACGTTAGGGGGCGGTATAACAATGGAGTAACCCGGCTTGGCGGACTCCTCGTTGGCCCGAAACATTCCGTCTTTTTCCCAGGAATCGTACCATTTTCGTTCTACCTCTGACGGCTCGTAACCTTTGGCAAGTTGTGCTTTCATGAACTATGGATCCTTCCGGAAATACTGTTGCGGACGGGAGCGTCCAGCTTAATATTAGACAAAAAGAAATGGGGATTTTAGCAATCCCCATTTCTACCGTCAATAGTTGTCATCTGCCGCGAAGATTGAAAGATCAATCCTGCACGGCGGTTATTCGACTAATTTCTTCTTTGATCAGACTTTCCGC
Organism: Desulfuromonadales bacterium C00003107; assembly: GCA_001751225.1. Classification (GTDB taxonomy): domain Bacteria; phylum Desulfobacterota; class Desulfuromonadia; order Desulfuromonadales; family Syntrophotaleaceae; genus Syntrophotalea_A. The sequence goes on from MAXT01000077.1 coordinate 2,404, forward strand.
CAGGTCCGGAACCACCTCCCAGGCAATTCTCTCGAGCATCGTGGCGGCCAACCGTTCGATAACCTTGCCTGCCACCTGCTCAACGATGGCGGTCAGATCCTCTTCCGAGAGCCCTTGCACACGACCAATAACGTCATCTTTACTGAGCGTCGTCCCCTGTGGCTCTGCTTCCGCAGTGGGCACAGCCGCCAGTTCAGGTACCGGCTCCGCTTCCGGGATTCCAGCCAGCCTGGAAATCAAACTGCTATTGCTGAAAAAGTTCAAGCCACTAACAGCGCTAGCGACTTTTTCCACTACAGGCTCCTGCTCAGGTTCCGGGCTTGTATCCAGGCCTGCCACAAGGATCGGTTCGGCAGCAGATTCAGGTTCCGCCAGGACCTCGGCAGTACTTTCTTCCTCGACAACAACTTCTTCCTCGACGGCCATGGCCGGTTCAGGAAGCTCATCGGCTACTAAGGAGTTATCGACAAATGCCTCCACCGGCTCTTCGACCGGTTCCTGCGGTGACGACTCCTCCCGGGTTATAAACTCAAAGGTTTCTTCCTCGGTATTCGTATCACTATCACCAACATCCTCGATCAGCAGATCATTTTCATCCAGAAACAGAACTTCTTCTTCCGGCGATTCAGCTAAAGCGTCGGACGCAGCCAATTCTGTGCTGGAAGAGTTCACTGCGTCTATTTCGGAAAAATCCAAATCACCGATCTGCAGGTCCTGTTCTTCAGGTAACTCAAAGTTGTTCTCACCCTGTTCTTCAGCTAATTCAAGGTTGTTTTCATCCTGGTCAAGTAAGGGTTTGTCATCCCAAAGACCGTCCGCTTCCAACTCGACTTCGTCGAAAGCGTCCCCTACATCAACCGTTTCATCGACTAAAAACTCTTCGCTGTCTTCTGTTTGCAGGGTGTCCATCTCCAGGGCAGCCCACATATCCGGTTCAGCGGCAGAAACAGCCGGCGCTTCGTCTTCCTCAACGGCCGTTCCAGGGAAAGCAGCTGCAGTTGCAGAACGGGCCAGAACCCCGTCGATCTGTTCAATCAACGCCATAGATTCAAAAGGTTTGGCAATCCAACCGTCGGCACCAGCAGCCAAAGCCTTGCTTTCATCAAAAGCCTCAAAAGTACCACTCAGCAGCAACACAGGGACCCCTGCAAGGGTCGGTTCCTGTTTGATAGCGGCACATAATTCATAACCATTCTTGCCGGGCATATAGACATCAGCTAAAACGATGTCGGGTCTATCGGCCTGCGCCTTGCTTAAAGCTGCTTCACCATTGTCCGCAATCTGGAGGGCATAATCACCATCGGCCAGAATGATCTTGACAACCCTCTGTATGGTGACGCTGTCGTCAGCGAGCAGCACTTTTTTACTCATTCATGCCTCCTTGTTTACCGGCAAATGGCAGAACCGTATTTGGCCACATCGGGCCGGGTCGGCAACATTCGGCAACACGCCGAACACGCCAGGGTATAGACATACGACTTTCAGTGATATTTCGATGCACCACAAACCATTACAAGGTATCAACAGCCTGCGGCCACCAGAAATTTTTTTCCCGTATTATTCGGTGCGCAAAGGCCCCAAAAAGCGGGTTTAAAGCTAGCATAGGCCCTTAACACTGTCAAGTTTTTCAACCGGAGAATTCAAGGGATTATGGCTCTTCTAGAGCCGAAGAAAAACCCTAAAAGAAGACCACTTAGACAGCCAAATGACTTCCCTCGAGGTTCGCATCTATAACCCAAATAGCGATGCCAAAAATGGTGAAATTTAGTATCAATACAGGACCAAAAACACCACAGCATCAACCCAACCTCGCATGATTAAGAAAGACTCCCTTTAGGGCAGTATCCAAGAGCCACCCAGTCATATACCATAATGGTAAGTACTGTTATGAAAATATTCATCGGCAATCTGAAGTGTTGTGACAACCCTAACCAAACAACAAGTCAAATCTTGGTTCCTCTAAATGACTTCCAAAACTACAATAGCTTGTAGATTTTCTCCCCATATCATTGAAACAAAACTCCCAGAAATATCCACAAACGAAAGCTGTTTGAGGAATCTAAACCTTGAACAAAAAACCTCGAACAAGTTGTATTATTAATTTTTCCCTTGATTTTAATTATTTTTATTGTATTAGTAATCAAACGAACAAAACAATAGAATCACTAATCCAGATCAACAGGAGGATATTTATGGCTACGTTACTCGAGATGGCTGCTGAAATTGTAGCTGCCCACGCATCGACCACCCCCATGTCCAAAGAAGAGCTCATTCAAGAGATTGCAGAATTACACAAAGCTTTGAGCTGCCTCGAAAAGGGTGAGGAAATCGGCGGCCAAGCCGTTGTCGAAGAAGCTTCCACCAGTCCAGTTGTTACGCGCAAAAAGGCTTTTGGCAAAGACAAAATTGTTTGCATGATCTGCGGCAAAGCGATGAAGACCCTTGCCCGGCATCTCAAGTCCGCTCATGGCTTGACCGCTTCTGAATATCGCAAGCAGTTCGATATTCCCCGCACCCAACCTCTGGCAGCCCGCGCCTATTCCGAAACCCGCCGGCAAATGGCTGTTGATCGGGGACTCGGTGAAAACCTGGCAAAAGCCCGTGCAGCCCGCCTTAAAGCGAAAAAGAAATAATAGTTGGTTTCTTGCCTAAAAAGCGCCCGATTCGGGCGCTTTTTTTATGTTAAACTGGCAGGAACAGTCAAAGGGAAAGCCACTCCACCCTAGCTCAAGTTCTGTGAATTCCATCCCATGATCGACCGATTTTTTCTCCTATTTTCTGAATCACCAACTGCGTCGACTGGACGGAAGAATCGGCAACAACCTGCAACCACCTTTTCACTTGACTCTTAGCTCCCTTGCACCACAATCAAAAGCATCAGGAAATCAACAAAGGTTACTCTTCATGAAACGTCTTCTGGTTGGTGATCATCGCGAAAATCTTCTAGCAACCCTCGAAACCATCCTGCGGCATTGGGGCTATCGAACACTGGTATCGTCCAGCCAGCAACGGCTAACGTCTCTGGTAAAAGAAACCACCCCGGATCTGCTAATTTTCGGTGCGCGCATTCTCCAGGAAACCTCATCCCCGCTGAGCCAAATGGTCGCTGATAAAGTGGCCAACGGTACGCCTCTACTATTAATGCCCGAAAACTTGACGTTACCAGCCCTGCAGGTCCCGCATGAGACCTTACCTGTGCCGGTGGACATCTTCAATCTGTTTGAAAAGGTACAGAAATACCTGGAAGAATATCCCCGTAAGAACATTCGCCTGGCGTTACAGCTGCCGGGCATGCTCTGTCTCGGGAATAGTTGTCATCTAGCTGAAGTAATAAGCCTCAGCACTCGGGGCTTATTTATCAAGACCGGCTTTCGGCTGCAAAAAGGCGACAGCTTTCGCATAGTCTTTCCCCTGCTGGGAATGAAGAAGGAACTGGAACTGGGGGGGCGGGTCCTTTATAGCGTCAAGCCGGACCAGGATAACAACTTCCTTCAGGGGGTGGGGGTTGAATTTACCGATATCGACTTGAATACTCTCGAAGCGCTACAAGGTTTTCTTGAAGGATGCCTGCTCGACGGCTTACCCGGGCAGGTCGGTGAAAAGCTTGCTGCAGAAAGTTCTTTGAAGGACAGTACCGAAAAACCGACCCTACACCTGATCAATCCCGCCGCCTAAGATTGATGGCGTCACAAAAAATCCGACCTACGGCGTTACGGCGTTTTTTCAGGACCTCGACATACATGATGCATGCCTTCGCCCCTTAAAAAACACCAGGCCTTGTAGGTCACAATTTTTGTTTAGCCATCCAATAATGTTTTTGCGAATGCATCAAAATTTGTATTTTCGCCCAATGTCCCCCTGACAGAACCTGCCGTTTGCTGCCTTACGCACCACCCGCTAACCAGGGTGGTTCTGCGGATACAGGCTTTCGGCAAAGCTCTGGCCGTGCTCCATGGACAAACCATATAGATCGGCAATGGTTGCAGCCACATCGGCAAAACTTTGACGCGCGCCAAGAGACAGTCCCCCAGCCAAGAGTGGATGCCAGCAGAGCAGCGGAACACTCTCACGGCTATGGTCGGTACCTGGAGTTGTCGGATCGCAGCCATGATCGGCCGTCATGATCAGCAGATCAGTGGGCCGGAGCTCCGCCAACAGGCGGGGCAACCAACGGTCAAAAGCTTCCAGAGCCTGACCAAAACCGGCGGGATCAAGACGGTGCCCATGAAGCATGTCAAAGTCGACCAGATTGGTGAAGACCAGTCCTCTCTTCAGGGAAGACAGTGCGGTCAGGGTCTGCTCCATACCTTCGGCGTTACTACGACTCTTAAAAGACCTGCTTATGCCGCGGCCGGCAAAAAGATCACTGATTTTGCCGACTCCATAGACCTCTAACTCCGCCGCTAAAAATTTATCAAGCAGGGTAAGGCCATTGGGCGGCAGAGAGAAGTCCCGGCGGCGGGAAGTTCGCTTAAAGGTATCGGCCGAATCCCCCACAAAGGGACGGGCAATCACACGGGAGATACGATAGGGGTCGAGCAGGCGGCGGACAGTTCGACAGATCTCGTAGAGCCGCTCGACGCTGACAACCTCCTCGTGAGCAGCGATCTGAAACACCGAGTCGACGCTGGTATAAACAATAGGACGGCCGCTGCGACAATGTTCTTCGCCAAGCTCACGAAGAATCTCGGTACCACTGGCCGCGACGTTGCCAATAGATTCGACGCCAATGGCGCGGCTCACAGCATCGATAATTTCGGCGGGAAACCCCTGTGGATAGGCGGGAAAGGGCTGTGGCTGAATCAGACCGGCGATTTCCCAATGGCCGGTGGTTGAGTCTTTGCCGGCCGAAGCCTCAAGCATACGGCCATAGGCCGCAGCCGGTTGCCCCGCTGGCGCGACACCGGCCAGGGGGGCGATATTGCCGAGCCCGAGATCGGCCAGGTTGGGAAGGTCGAGGCCGCCACAATATTTGGCCACATGGCGCAGGGTATTGGCCCCGGCGTCACCGTAACTTGCGGCATCGGCCAAAGCGCCAACGCCAACGCCATCAAGGGTAATCAGCACCGTTCGCTGGCATGCCTGCCGCTTCACAAGACCACTCCACGCAACAACTCAGTCATGATAGCCACCCCGTTACTGGTACCGATGCGAGTGGCTCCAGCAGCCAGAAAAGCCCGACAGGCGGCCAGATCGCGAATACCACCGGCGGCCTTGATACCGATTTGTCCCTGAACACGACCGGCTAGCAGACACACATCGTTCAGAGTCGCGCCGCCGCTGCCAAAACCGGTAGAGGTCTTGACATAGCTGGCCGCAGAACGAACCACTACCTCGGCAAGCGCACCCTTGAGTTCATCAGTCAGATAGCAGCATTCAATAATCACCTTCACCGTAGCAGCGCCGGAGGCGACCACTACCGCAAGAATCTCCGCCTCCACCTGGTCAAGACATCCGTCCAGAGCAAGACCAAGATTGATAACCATATCAAGCTCGACTGCGCCAGCGGCAACCGCCTGTTCGGCTTCGAAAACCTTGCAAGCCGTGGTCTGGTAACCGAGGGGAAAACCGATTACTGTGCCGACGGCTATCAAAGAACCGGCCAGTTGTGCAACAGCCAGAGGAACAAACCGCGGCGGCACACAAACCGAGGCGAACCCCCAATGCCGGGCCTCTTCACAAAGCTTACGAATCTGCGCGGCGCTGGCACCGGCCTTGAGCAAGGTGTGGTCCAGGCAACGGGCCAGTTCAGCCACCTCGTCAGAAACGATATCAGGTCCGGTAGTCGGCATTGATCTTGACGTATTCATAGGTCAGGTCGGAGGTATAATAGTCCGCGCTAGCAGAGCCTAGCGCCAAGTCGACAGTCACGGTAAATTCAGCCTGTTTCAGTACCGTGGTAGCTTGAGCTTCCAGTTCCTTACCGGTGCTAATTCCCTGCCGGACCACTGGTACATCATCGAAACTAATTTCGACCTGCTCGGAATCGACGGCGGCCCCCGAATACCCGACGGCAGCTATGATTCGACCCCAGTTGGCATCTTCGCCAAAAAAGGCGGTTTTCACCAGAGAGGAGGTGGCCACACTGGTCGCGGCTTTCTTGGCATCGTCATCGCTGGCAGCGCCGGTGATGCGAATTCGCACCAGCTTGGTTGCCCCTTCCCCATCCCGCACGATCATCTTGGCCAGTTCCAGCAAAACCCCGGTCAGCTCCTCGACAAAGCGTTCACCGTCTGCGGTCCCGTGGCAGATCTCCCGATTACCGGCAGCGCCGTTGGCCAGCAACAGCACCATATCGTTGGTAGAGGTATCGCCATCGACGGTAATGATATTAAAGGAATTTTCCACAGCCCGGCGTAACGCTTCCTGCAACAGGGCCGGTTCCACCTGGGCGTCAGTCAATACAAAACCAAGCATGGTCGCCATGTTGGGATGAATCATGCCCGCGCCCTTGGCCACACCAAGCAGGCGGTAAGGGGTCTTCGCCACCTCCCCCTGACAGGAAGCCAGCTTGGAAAAGGAATCGGTGGTCATAATCGCTTGGGAGACCCTGTCGACTCCGGCGGAAGCCAGGTTCTTAGCCAGCAGAGGGATGTACGTCTCAAAGGGATCCATTGGCAACGGCGCACCAATGACGCCGGTGGATGAGACCGCCAGATAATCCTCTGGTATCTGCAACGCGGCCGCAGCCAGCTCTGAGCAACGCTTTGCATCACGTAACCCCGGAGCTCCGGTACAGGCATTGGCATTACCGCTGTTGACCAGGATAGCCTGGCACAGGCCGGCAGCGATGCGCGGTTCGGTTAGCTGCAACGGTGCGGCCTTGATTTTATTGGTAGTAAAAACCCCGGCACAGCGGGCCGGAATTTCGGAATAGATCAGGGCCAGATCGAGTCGCCCGGACTTTCGAATACCCGAAGCCTCCGCCGCGAATTTGAACCCCGATACTTCGTCAGACTGGTTGGTCGTTATCATAGTTGCCATACTCCTGCGTGAGCTAAAAACAGGCGCCACGGCGTCCTTACACCCCGCAACACTTCTTGTATTTCTGACCGCTGCCGCAAGGGCAAGGATCGTTACGACCGACCTTTGCATCCTGACGAGTCACCGGTTTGCGCACCTGATCCTCACCACCGGCACGATTAAACTCAAGCCGCCGACGCCGTTGCTGTTCTTCCATCCGATCGACATCTTCTTCCCGGGCGAGCTGAATACGGAACAGCTTTTCGATAACTTCCTGGCGGATGCGGCCCATCATTTCCAAGAACAGCTCATAAGCCTCGCGCTTGTAAGCTTCCTTGGGATCCTGCTGAGCGTAGCCCCGCAGGCCGATGCCCTCCTTGAGGTGATCGACGGACAGCAGATGATCCTTCCACTGGGAATCGATGACCTGTAGCAGCAAGACCTTCATCAGATGTTCGAATACCGGGGTAGAAAACTCTTCTTCCCGCTCCTGCAAACGATGGCGCACCTGGGCCTTGAGTTGCTTGACCAGCTGCGCCTGAGTCAGCTTTTCATCAATGGTTTCCGGAACCACAAATAGTATATTAAACAGACCGTAAAAGTCTTCCCCCAAGCTATTCCAGTTCCAATCCTTGGGCGGCGTCTTTTCCGGACAGAAGGTCGCCACCGTATCTTCAACCAACTCGCCAATAATACCGTTCACGATATCCCGCAGATTTTCTCCGGCCAGAACCTCCTTGCGCTGGGTGTAGATAACCTTGCGCTGGGTGTTCATGACATCGTCATACTCGATAAGGTGCTTGCGAATTTCGAAGTTATGCCCTTCGACCTTTTTCTGCGCGTTCTCGATGGCTTTGGAGATCATGCCGTGCTCAATAGGCTCTCCTTCGGGGATCTTCAGCCGATCCATGACATAGGCCACTCGATGGGAACCGAAGATGCGCAGCAGATCGTCTTCGAGACTGAGGTAAAAATGGCTTTCGCCGGGATCACCCTGACGACCGGCTCGACCACGCAACTGGTTATCGATACGCCGCGAATCATGACGCTCGGTGCCAAGGATGTAAAGACCGCCCGCCTCCAGAACCTCGGCTTTTTCTTTGCCGCACAGTGCCTGGTACTTAGCCAGCAGGTCCGGGAGGACAGCATCAGGATCGTCAGCCGTAGCCGCTTCCCGCTGGGACAGCATCTCCGGGTTGCCGCCAAGGACGATATCGGTACCGCGACCGGCCATGTTGGTGGCGATGGTTATCGCCCCCTTGCGACCGGCCTGGGCCACGATTTCGGCTTCTTTTTCATGATGCTTGGCGTTCAGCACATGGTGCGGAACACCCCGTTTTTTCAACAGGCCTGCCAGAATCTCGGAATTCTCGATGGAGATAGTACCGACCAGCACCGGCTGGCCCTTATCGAAACGCCCGGCGATATCCTCGACCAGTGCGTTAAACTTCTCCTTCTCTGTCTTGTAGATAACGTCGGACTGATCTTTACGGACCATCGGCCGGTTAGTCGGCAAAACCACTACATCGAGCTTGTAGATCTGGTGGAATTCGGCCGCTTCAGTATCAGCGGTACCGGTCATACCAGCCAACTTGTCGTACATGCGGAAATAGTTCTGAAAGGTGATAGTAGCCAGGGTCTGGTTTTCACTCTCGATCTTGACCCCTTCTTTGGCCTCTACCGCTTGATGCAGACCATCACTCCAACGCCGTCCGGGCATCAAACGGCCGGTAAATTCGTCGACGATCATCACCTCGCCGTCCTTGACCACATAATCGACATCGCGCTTAAATAGCACGTGCGCCTTAAGAGCCTGATTGACGTGATGCAGCAGCGCGATATTGCCCGGCTCGTAGAGGTTGTCGATATTCAGAAGTTTTTCGACCCGGGTTACCCCCTCCTCAGTGAGCATGGAGCTCTTGGCCTTCTCGTCGATGGTATAATCGCCGGTATATTCCTTGACCGTCTGGCCGATGGTACCGTCCCGGTGCTCAATGAGCTCGCCCATTTTCAGCATCGGGATAATGCGGTTGGCGGTGTAGTAAAGTTCGCTGGAATCTTCGCTCGGTCCGGAAATAATCAGCGGTGTCCGGGCCTCATCGATAAGGATCGAATCGACCTCATCGACGATCGCGTAATAAAGAGGACGCTGTACATAATCGTCCAGGGAAAACTTCATATTGTCGCGCAGATAATCGAAACCGAATTCGTTGTTGGTGCCGTAAGTGATGTCGCACCGATAGGCTTTTTTGCGTTGTTCATCGGTCAGTCCATGGACAATACAATCGACCGTTAAGCCCAGGAAAAGATGCACCTGCCCCATCCATCCGGCATCGCGGCTGGCCAGATAATCATTGACCGTTATCACATGCACTCCCTTGGCCGGCAGGGCATTGAGATAAGAAGCCAGGGTCGCCATCAAAGTCTTACCTTCACCGGTCTTCATTTCGGCAATCTTGCCCTGATGCAAAACTATGCCGCCGATCAACTGCACATCGAAATGACGCATGCCCAAGACCCGTTTCGCAGCTTCTCGCACCACGGCAAAGGCTTCGGCCAACAGGTCGTCCAGGGTCTCTCCCTCGGCGAGACGCTGACGGAACTGCTCGGTTTTGGCTGCCAATTGCGAATCATCGAGTCCAGCAAAGGTCTCTTCGATGGCATTGACTTCCTCAATAAGCGACCGTAAACGCTTCAATTCGCGCTCATTTTTACTACCGAAAAGCTTCTGTAGAAAACGGTTAATCATCTATATAATCTCCCTAAATATTTAATTCACACAGGAACTATTCAGCTGTCGGGACATTCTAAGGGACTGCTGATAATCCCCTTAGAAACGACGAATTTTATCATAGCGGTTAACGACCGACAAGACGAAAACGCCGGAACGCCACAGCCGGCAGCAACACTATTTAGGTTGCTTACCGGCCAAGAAAAAGCCCCGTCGAAGCGGGGCCTAGGATTGAACAGTATCAAGGAGGGTGTCGGACTTACCATAAACCGACTGCAAAATCGTCTGATTGGCCCATACTTCCGATAACTTTCGCCAAATAGCCCTGCTATTCGCTCTCAAATTCTCGAAAATCTGGTCTCGAACAGCCACTTTTTCGTTTCGGCCCGTTAAGTCAGACACTCTCCTAGAGGTAACGTTTTGGATTGACGGGAACACCGTTGAGGCGCACCTCGTAATGAAGGTGGGAACCGGTCGATCGGCCGGTATTTCCTACTGCAGCAATCTTTTCGCCCCGCTGGATACGCTGCCCGACCTTGACCAATATTTTGGAATTGTGCGCATAGTAGGTCTGATATCCATAGCCGTGATCAAGGACCACCATCTTGCCGTAATCAGAAAAAGACGCCACCTTA
>MAXT01000078.1 GCA_001751225.1 Desulfuromonadales bacterium C00003107
ACCAAGATCGACAAGATCAAGAACGCCCTGATCGAAGGCAGCCGCATCTATGTCGAGATGCGCAAGATGGGTGTTGGTCTGGAGTACCTTGATATCGGCGGCGGCATGGGTGTCGATTACGACGGTTCCAAATCGAGCGACTTTTCCAGCGCCAATTACACCATTGAAGAATACGCCAATGACGTCGTCTACCAGATAAAGAATATCTGCGACGAAGCCGGCGTGGTCTGCCCAAACATTATTTCCGAATCGGGAAGGGCTACCGTGGCCCACTATTCGGTGCTGGTCACCAACATCCTCAACACCAATACTCAGAACGCCCTGCCCGATTTTGAAGAATTTTTGGAGGGTGCCGAAAAGCTGTCACCGACGGTGGAAAAACTGGTGGGCATCTACAAGAGTCTTGACCGCCACTCCCTGCGAGTCGATTATCACGACACGATTCAGCTGATTCAGGAAGCGGTGAGCCTGTTCAACCTAGGCTACCTGAATTTGCATGACCGGGCCCTGGCCGAATGGCTGTGCAGTAAAATCTTCATCAAGATCAACAACATCGTGGAGCGGCTGAAAACGGTGCCCGACGAACTCCAGGAGTTTCAACAGAGTCTGCGGCAGACCTATTTTGCCAATTTTTCCCTGTTTCAGTCCCTACCCGACTCCTGGGCCATCGACCAGTTGTTCCCCATCGTGCCGATTCAGCGCCTGAACGAGAAGCCTGACGTCATGGCCTCCATCGCCGACATCACCTGCGATTCGGACGGCGAGATCACCAGCTTTGTCGGCGAACAGGGTCGCACCGAGCACCTGCCCATTCACAAGATCGAAGCGAACGAAGATTACTATATCGGCTTTTTTCTGATCGGTGCCTACCAGGAGATTCTCGGCGACATGCACAATCTGTTCGGCGACACCAACGCCGTCCATATCAGCTTCAATCGCAAGACCAACTACAAGATCGATACAGTGATCAACGGCGATGCCACTTGGGAGAGCCTCAAATACGTGCAGTACAAGGGACCGGAGATCCTCAAACACGTCCGCGATACTCTTGAAAAGGGCGTTGCCTCGGGCAAGATCAGCTTTAAAGAGACCAGTCAGTTTCTGGCCCTGCTGGACAAGGCGCTGGTTTCCTACACCTATCTCGGCGAATAGACTTTCGGCAAAAGATTAAACTCTCCACGCAAAAGAGGCGGAGCCCTGCAGGGCTCCGCCTCTTATCATTACTGCTTCAGCAATTGAAACAAAAACTTCCAGGCTGCAATGCGCTGGCTATGGAGTAGCTCTACTGCATTCTCATAGCCGCCCCGGTTTCATTCTTGCGACAATCTACCCTGTGCGACCGCACTGTTGACACCGAGATCGCCCGGTGCAAAGATACAGAGGCCAAGTTTGATATTGGCTACATACTAAACATATGAGCGTCCTAGGAGTGGTCCCATGTCCCATGCTATCAGCAGCGCAGCAACCATGCCCGCCCCCTTGCACAGCCAGGACCGGCTGGATCCAACCATGGACGGCAGCCCCACAGCCACAGGACCTGAGCCTTCTGAAGACCCAAATACTGTCACAAGGGGCAGTTCAAACACTCAACAGCAAGACCGGGTGACTCTTAGCGCTGACGCACAGGTGGTGCGCGAACTGGCGGCCAGGGATAGTGAGGTGCGAACCCACGAAGCAGCCCATGCCGCGGCCGGTGGCGGCTATGCCGGCTCACCTAGTTTCAGTTACCAAAAGGGGCCAGATGGCCAGTCCTATGCCGTAGGTGGAGAAGTCAGTATCGACACTTCAAAAGTTTCCGGAGATCCTCAAGCCACCCTGCAAAAAGCCGAGACCGTTCGAGCAGCGGCCTTGGCACCATCCCAACCGTCGAGTACCGATCGAGCTATCGCCGCCAAAGCTGCGGTCATGGCATCTCAGGCTCGGGCCGAGTTAGCAGCTCAAAAGTCTGACCAAGCCCCCGTCATGACAACGGAAGAAAGTTCAACACCTTCTTCTGCGAGTGAAGAAAACTCCGGGTCTCTGCTAAACCGATATATCTAACAAAGAAAATATTTTAAGCCAAACGCAAAAAAGAGCGCTGTTAAGCGCTCTTTTTTATTTTGTCCATTGGTGGTTCAAAAGCGATAGGTTTCCCGCAGATAGATAAGACTAGGCCGCCCCTTGTAGATGCCGAAGGTCGCTCGCCCCAGCGGATCGTCATCGTGGCTTCCATCGCCATCCCAGTCG
>MAXT01000079.1 GCA_001751225.1 Desulfuromonadales bacterium C00003107
GACTTAGAGGGCTATTCATGTCTGCTTGAGGAGATTTTGATAAGACTCGGCCGTTAGCATCGATAATCGAGACCTGACCGGCATGGAGTCCTTCAACGCTGCCTGACACTAAATTGACAATGCCTTGAATCTGGCCGTCGTTAAGTTTGCGCCCTGGAACCATTTTGACGATGACCGAGGCCGTGGTCTTTTCCTGCTGCTCGCGAAATAGTCGTTTTGCGGCCATGGCCAGGTGCACCCGAGCGCCTTCCACAGGAGCCAGGGACGATATGGTACGGGACAACTCGCCCTGCAGGGCGCGCTGGTAATTGATTTTCTGAGCAAAGTCGGTCATGCCGAAGCTCTGCTTGTCGAAGATTTCGAAACCGACCCCGGCGCCCTGAGGAAGGCCGGCTCCGGCCAATTCGAGGCGGATTTCATAGACCTTGTTGGCCGGAATATAGATGGCGGTGCCGCCGCTTTCGAGGCGATAGGCGATCTTCTGTTCCTTCAGGCGAGTAAGCACTGCCGCCGCATCGCCGGCCGGCAGGTTGCCGAATAGTAACTGATAATCGACATGACGGGCTTGCATCACCAATACGGAGAAGAAGACCAGGCAGAGTACCGTCACTACGCCCAGACTGACCTGTCGCGATTTTGGCCATAGCTTGATGGTTTCAATAAGGTTGGGTTTGGTCTCTTCCGCCATGGCGGTTAACCTCCGGTCGGCATCTTAAAAAGAAATTGGAACGAAACACGGACAACTGGGCTGTGGCCCAATCAAACATTCATTTTCATGATTTCCTGATAGGCAGAGACCGCCTTGTTGCGTAAGGCCACGAACATGCGCATGGAGATATCGGCTTTTTCCAGAGAAATCATTACCTCGTGAAGATTGCCAGTCTGGCCGCTGTGCAGCCCCTCTACCGCTTGATCGGCGGTGAGCTGAGCTTCGTTGGTGCTATTGATGGCCTCTTTGAGTTGCTCGGCAAAACCGCCGCCCGGCTTGTCCGCCTTTTGCGCTGTGGTAGGGGACGGCAGGGACGAATTAATGGCATTGATATTATTTATCATTGGTTACCTGCCTATCTCGAGGGCTTTAAGGGCCATGCGTTTGCTGGCTTGAATGGCCGAGGCGTTGGCGTCATAGGTGCGGGTGGCGTTCATCATGTCGACCATCTCTTCCATGGTGTTGATATTCGGAAGGTGGACTGTGCCATTTTCGTCGGCATCGGGGTGACCCGGCTCATAGACGGTCCGCAGCGGCGACTGGCTGACCTGAATTCTTGCTACCTTGACTCCCTGGATACCCTGACTGTTTGCATTATCAAGATGCTTGGCAAAGTTTTCGTTGCTGCTTTGAAAGACGACTTGCCGTTTACGGTAGGGACCCCCCTCGGGGGTGCGCGTCGTGCTGACATTGGCCAGGTTGGAACTGATGACGTTCAGCCGGGTTCGCTGGGCGCTTAGGGCCGAGGAACTGATCTGCATTGAGGTGAAGATATCCATGGTTCAGGTCTCCTTATCGATCACTTTGAATGATATATTTGAGCAGCCCCAGCTTTTTGTTCAACATCTGGGTCGCAGCTTCGTAATAGATCTGGTTTTCCGCCTGGGCTACCATCTCCTGGTCGAGATCGACCCCGTTTTGATCGCCGAGGCCATTGTTGTTGGCCAGCCTTTCGACCCGGCCGTTGACCTGCTCCAGACTGCCGCTGGTGATATCGAAGTGTTTCGCATGCCGCGGCGGGGCCGCAGATGATTTATCGGTGAGGGCCTGTTGCAGGTCCTCTTCAAAACGAAGCCGGCTAGGCGTGTAGCCAGGTGTGTCAATGTTGGCCAGGTTGGAGGAGATGATTTGCTGGCTGCGACTACGCAGGTCCAGAACCTTGCCCAATACCCCAACGGTGCGGTCAAATATCCCATCTGTTGGCATCTTTTGTTTCTCCCTTTTGCAGGCAGTTGTTTCGCCGCGGAAGGTCAGTAGGTTTCAGCAGCAATAAAATCACTGGCCAGTTGTCGCCAGAGAGCATTCTTTCCTTTTTCGACCAGATCCGTAAAAAGCTTAAGTGCTCTGACACGTTCTCCCTTGGCTATCAGGATTTGACCACAACGGTAAGTAGCTTGATCGCCAAAGGTTCCTTCCTCTGCCAATACCTCATAAAGAGGCAGTGCCTGTTTGGCATGGCCTAGACGGCGCAGGGCTTCTGCTTCTAAAAGCAGGCCTGAGGGGGGAATTGCTTCGCCTCGGTCGCCCAAACGGTTTGCGAAATCGATGACCTTGTTGTAGTCACCCAATTCCCAATAGATCTGTGTGGCCATCAGTTCAATTTTGGTGCTGCGGGGATATTGTTTATCTTGTAGTAGTTCCGCCGCCTCTTCAAAACGCGCTAATTTATACAGAGAACGCAGGCGTAGCAGAAAAAGGGCCGTGCGATTTGAGCCTTTGGGATATTGCTTCAGATATGTCTTGCTGTATTTTTCGGCCAGAGTATATTCATCACGATCGTAGTAGAGGGATGCCAGAGGCAAATAGAAAGATTCAGCAGCGTCATCGCTTTTTGCGTGATCAATCATATAAAGGTAGACTCTGCAGCCGCGATCGAAGAGCCCTAGTCGGGCGAATGCTTTGGCCAATTTGGGCAGAAACGGCCATTTCCCATCGCCTCGAATCAGCAGTTCCCGGTATTTTTCAAGGAGTATCACCGCCTGCAGGTCTTCTCCCTTGGCAATAAAGTTTTCCATCTCGGGAGGAAGAATTTCTGCCATCAATGCTTCGGCTTCGGCTCGCAAGGGACTGCTGGCAAAATTGCGTCGAAATTTACCTAAGGTTTCGATGGCTCGCAAGGGTTCGCCAGACAGGTGGAGAGTGATGCCGAGTTTGAGCAGAATTTCCTCGCGCAATCGTCGGTCTGCTGTCAAGGAGAGAATGACTGGATAATCGCGAAGTCCTTGAAGCAGATGGCGTTCTTCCATGGTAACAAGGCCATGGTCAAGCATCTTCAACCAGGCTCGCAGGTCGCCGGTGGTTCCCGTGAAACCCTCCCGTAATAGGCGGAAATGCAACATGGCGGCCTGCTGGTCTCCATTGTGGTAGGTCGCCAGACTACTGAGGAAAAGCGCCTGGCTGGTCGCATCGACTTCTTGCAACATGGTGGACAGGCGCTGGTAAAGAAGGTGGGCTTGTTCCCACCGGTGATTATCGAAAAAGGCTTTGGCCGCTTGCTGAAAGGAATAAAGATCATCTGTTGGTAGTTCAGCATTCTTTAACTGCTTTTGATAGTATATCAAGGCTTCTCGAGACTGACCGGTTGCTACCTGGGCATCGGCGATACGTAACTGCTGAATGGAACGTAGGGCTTTGGGCCAACGACTGTTTTTCCATAGCAATTTTTTTAATGCTAATTGGCCATCGTCTTTTAGAAGGGCGATTTCCGCTTGCAACAGCTGTAACAGGTGGCGATAGGGACCTTCTCCTAATAGCTTTTCAAGGTCGGCATGCCAGACCATGGCACCGTAGTGATCATCTGTTAAAACGAGGGCCAGGTTATGCAGATAACCGACTCGCTGCTGCAGCTTCGGGGAGAGCCCCTTTTCTGGAAAGTTCTCCAGTATGGTCAGACTTTTTTGGGCAGATTCGCTGCGTAGCAGGGCTTCGGCTTGTAGAAGCTGCTTTTTCTGCCTGCCTTCTTCACTTAATTCGGTCGAAGAAAGATTTTGTAAAAGAGCGAGAGCCTTTTGTGGTTCCTGGTCTTCAAATGCTTTGAGGATAGCTGCAAAAGAGGGTGAAGCCTCCTCGAATCCAAAACGGGGAAGGATTGGTAGGGATATTTTAAGTGGCAGGTCCATTAACAGGGGCGTTTGGTATTCGCTGAAGAATTTGTGCCATTGCCCACTAAATTTGGATTCGATCATACTCTGGCTGCTGCTGGTGCTGCTTTGTCGTGAAGGAAGACCGCTTATGCGGAAGGCGATTGCCGGGCGACTGCCCCCTGTCTCTTGCCAGAAAAGTTCCAGTTCAACGGTGGCGGTAGCCTGGTTTGCAGCTACGGTAACGTTGACAGGGGGCTGACGCAGAAGCAGTGAAACCATCAATTGTTTTTGGGATTTGGCCAGTAGAATCTTGACGATTTTATCGTCTTCGGCCAATAGATGCAGGGTCGGAGCTGCGGAGGCATCACTGAAAAAGAGATCAATCCGTTGTCCTGACGGTTCGACCCGGTATTCCGGAAGAACAGAAAAGTGCAGCATAACACGGCTGCTGGCAAGACCGTCTTCTTTGGTCATTCGGTCCAACAGGGGGGCCGCAGCTGCCATGGCTTGTTGGGTGGCTCCAAGCAGTAGCGCCCAGGAACAAATATATATGATGAGGCGAAGGACCATGGTATTTAAGTTAATCCCAAAGTAGATAAAGTCAGAGCGGATATATTATCGATCTGTAGATGCAGTCCTTTTTGCTAGTAGCGTGCCATATGTATAACTAGCCGATTCTCTAATTGTTTTTTTGTTCAAAGGTTGGATTGGCGGAGTTTGGCCAAATTTTTGACAGCTATTGGGGAGAAGTGAAACTATCGGTTGAACACAAGGTGGGGCAGTGATGTCGCATAAGTGTGGCATGAGTGTGTGGCATAAGTGTGGCATCTTCGACAGTTATGTCCCTAGTCTTGATTAGATTTTGGGTCTGTGCACGGTTCGTGAAATGTTGTTGGGATAATCTGCCCGGCCGAGAAGTAGCTAATTTGGCCCCTTGAGCCAGATCTGCTCATTTTATAAAGCCGACTTGGGCGGCTGGCAGAAAAAAGTGGTGCGAAATTTGTATAATAGTCGAGTGCATTTTCACCGACAGGTGCTAGTGCCTTGCAACCAGGTGGCAATAGTTTGCTTTTCTGGGTCTCAGAACAACAAAACAAAGCATTCAGAGAGGGACGAATGAGTAACGATATTTCTTCTGAACAGGCTGAAATCATAAACGAATTTCTCCAGGAAAGCCGGGATATGCTGGACAACCTGGAGCCGACTATTATCGAGCTGGGACAGAGCTGTCAAAATGTCGACTGTTGGCAGGCCATGTCCTGCGGCAATGAAGACTGTTCGCGACACAATCAAAAAATTGACCATCCCTGCTGGTTGCACACTGGCTTTTTGGAAGAAGGCAAGAAAAGTTGTATTCATTGCTCGTCGGCTGAAGATTGCCGCTCCTGCGAGGTGTTTAAGTCGATAAACGGCAGTGGCGAGACCATGAACGCTATTTTTCGTTTGTTCCATTCGATGAAAGGTAGTGCTGGTTTTCTTGAACTCGATAACATCTCGCGGGTTGCTCACCACGCGGAGAGTTTACTGGATTTGATCCGCGCCGGTAAGGTTAAGATGCAGCCCGAGCATGTCAGCCATCTGTGCAAGGCTTGCGATTTCTCCCGGGAGGCGATGGAGGCGGTCGAAGCCGATCTTAATGATCATGCCATGGCGGAGGCTGCCGACGCCATTGCCGCCAACCTGGAACTGGCAGCTAGTGAAGCGCTCGCCATGGCCGCAACGGAACCGGCAGTAGCTGTAGAGACAGTGGCACCGCCGGAGCCCGATGCTGAGCTCTCTGCCGAGGACGAGCTGGCCATGTTGATCGGTCCTGAGATGGTGGAGAAGTTTGTTCAGGAAGCCGATGAGTTGTTGCAGAATGTTGAAGAGGGCTTGCTGGCCTGGAATGAAGCACCTCTTGATGAAGAGGCCATGGGGGCCCTGTTCCGTAGCGCCCATAGTTTCAAGGGCAATTGTGGCTTTTTTGGTTACCGGCACATGGAGCAACTCAGCCATCAGATCGAAACAGTGCTTGACTTGGTTAAGAGTGGGGGCACTTTGCACGGTGAGGCGCCGGCAGATTGTTTGCTGGAATGTCTCGATTTCTTACGCGCTGCCGTTGCCGACATTTCTCAGGGTGGGCGCGGTGAGATCGATGAACTGGACGTTGAGCTGGCTAAGCTTGGAGCGTTAATAACTGGTGATGCCCCAGTGGTTGAGGAAAAGGAAGCCCCGTTGCTTGGGCAGATTCTTGTTGAGCAGGGTGTTGTCGACGAGGACACGGTAGATCAGGCGCTTCAGGCGCAGGGAAAACCCCTGGGAGAAATACTGGTCGAAAAGGGGATCGCCTCAGAAAAAGAGGTGCGCGAAGCTCTCGAGTCTCAGACCAAGCCCTTAGGGCAAGTACTAGTCGATACGGGCAAGGCCGAAGCCAAAGCGGTGGAAGACGCCTTGAAGATTCAACAGAAGGCCGCTCCCCAAAAGGCGGCTAAGCCCAAACAGAGCGCGGTCGTACGCCAGGATATTCGAGTCGATCTGAGCAAATTGGATGACCTGATCAACCTTATCGGCGAAATGGTTATCGCCGAAAATATGCTGGTGCGTAGCCCTGACCTTGAGGGCTTAGAATTGGACAATTTCGGCAAGGCTTCCCAGCACCTGAGCAAGATCGTGCGTGATTTGCAGGAAATGGCCATGATTATCCGCATGATCCCGGTTTCCGGCCTGTTCCGGCGTATGATCCGCCTGGTACACGATCTGTCGGTTAAGTCAGGCAAGAAAGTTGATCTGCAACTCTCCGGTCAGGAAACCGAAGTCGATAAGACTGTCATTGAACAGATTTCAGACCCGCTGGTGCATCTGTTGCGCAACTCCTTGGATCACGGTCTGGAAACACCGGATGAGCGTGTAGCTGCCGGCAAGCCTGAAAAAGGAGTGGTTAAGCTTTCGGCTATGCACCAAGAAGGGGAAGTCTGGATCCTTGTTGAGGATGACGGTCGCGGTCTGAATCGGGAGAAGATCCTGAAAAAGGCTGTCAGCAAGGGGTTGGTTGCCGGTGACGGCTCCCAATTGAGCGATAAAGAGGTTTTTAACATGATTTTCCAGGCCGGTTTTTCAACGGCTGAAAAGATTACCGATGTCTCCGGTCGCGGAGTCGGTATGGATGTCGTCAAGCAGAACTTGGAAAAAATTAAGGGTAAGATCGAGGTGACCAGCAAGCTGGGCCAGGGCACTCGTATCACCCTGCGTATTCCTTTGACCCTGGCAATTATCGACGGCATGCTGGTACGGGTCGGAGAAACCAAATGCATCCTGCCGCTGCTGTCTATTCGTGAGATCTTTCGACCGACTCCCGATACGATTACGGTCATGCCGGACGGCTTGGAGCTGGTGCGTGTCCGGGATTGCTTCTATCCGGTAAAACATTTATACAAAATTTTGCAGGACAAGCCTGATTCAGAACAGGTCGTTGATGGGGTGCTGGTGGTTCTTGAACATCAGGACAATACTATCTGCCTGCTGGTCGATGAAATCGTCGGTCAACAACAAACGGTCATTAAAGGTCTAACCGAATATATCGGTAATGTTGGGGTTGCTTCGGGCTGTACCATTCTTGGTAACGGTGAAGTTTGCTTGATCCTGGATGTTGGCCACCTTACCGAAGGGGCAGGGAGAGGTCGCCAGTTGCCAGCATAGACTGCTTGAGCCGGCATGTTCAATAGCTTATACCTAAGGGGGGGGGCATGACCAATAGCGGTTCCGATTGTGCAGCTCTGATGCCGATTTCCGATGAGGAATTCGATTTACTACGAGAACTGATCTACCAGCGTTTTGGCATCAATCTTACCGATCAAAAGAAGTCGCTTTTAGTAGGGCGGATGCAGAAGCTGTTGCGAAGTTCTGGTTATTCGACCTTTAAAGTTTATTACGACGATCTGCAAAACGACCAGTCCGAGAAAAAACTTAGTGAATTGGTAGATCGCATTTCTACTAATCACACCTATTTCAATCGGGAGCGAACCCATTTTGATTACTTTTCCCAGACCGCTCTGCCGGCCGTTATTAAGCAGCTGAGAAAGGCTGGGGAAAAGGATCTGCGTGTCTGGTGCGCCGGGTGCTCATCGGGTGAAGAGGCCTATATGCTGTTAATGCTCATGCATGAGTATTTAGGCAGTGAATATCCGCAGTGGAATTGCGGTTTGTTAGCGACCGATATCTCTTCGCGGGTATTGGATGTCGCTGGCAAAGGGATCTACCCGGAAGACAAAATCCAGGCTCTGCCCCAGGCGCTGCGCAACAAATATGTGCAGCCCACAGGTGATGGTCAGTTTGCCTTTAGTGATAGTTTGCGTAAAGAGGCGGTTTTTAGACGTTTTAACCTCATGAATGAGAAATTTCCATTCAAAAACCCATTTCATATTATTTTTTGTCGTAATGTCATGATATATTTCGATGCACCGACTCGTTTGAATTTGGTGAGTAAATTCCATCAGTTCATGCATCCCGGTGGTTATCTGTTTATTGGACACTCGGAAACTCTCGGCCGCCAGCAGAATTTATTCAAGTATCTGGTGCCGGCGGTCTATCAGAAGGAACTTACTGCATGAGTCGAAAGATTCGCGTCCTGATTGTCGATGATTCTGCGCTGGTGCGCCAGCTTCTGGCCAAAGGTCTGGGCATGGATCCGGAGATTGAAGTCGTCGGGACGGCTTCCGATCCCTATGTGGCTCGCGACAAAATCGTGCAATTGAAGCCGGATGTAATGACACTCGACGTGGAAATGCCACGCATGGATGGGGTCGATTTTTTGCGCCGTTTGATGCCGCAATGTCCGATTCCGGTGTTGATGGTCAGTTCGCTGACTCAGCGAGGCAAACAGATTACCCTTGATGCGCTCGATGCTGGCGCCGTCGATTTTGTCGCAAAGCCATCGACCGATCTGGCCCGTGGCCTGGCCAGCATGCTGCAGGACTTGCGCGCTAAGGTCAAACAGACTTCCAAAGCCAATGTTTCCCATTGGAAAAATAAACAGGCTGTCCCTTCTGCGCCGTCTTCCCGGGCCCCACAAAGAGCTTTGGCTGAATCGACCGACAAGGTCGTCGCCATCGGTGCCTCGACCGGTGGCACTGAGGCTATTCGCCAACTTGTTACCCAGTTTCCGGTGAGTATGCCCGGGGTAGTTATTGTTCAGCATATGCCGGCTGGTTTTACCAAGATGTTTGCAGATCGTCTCAATCAACTGTGCGCCATGGAGGTCAAGGAGGCCGAGAATGGTGATCGGGTGATGCCGGGGCGGATTCTGGTTAGTCCGGGTGGTTTGCATATGCGGGTAATTCGTTCCGGAGGCCTCTATCAGGTGCAGTGCCAAGCTGGCGAAAATGTCAGCGGTCACTGTCCGTCCGTCGATGTGCTGATGCACTCGGTAGCGCAACATGTCGGTAGCAATGCCGTCGGTGTCATGCTCACCGGCATGGGATCGGATGGCGCTGCCGGAATGCTGGCTATGCGCGAGGCTGGAGCTAGAAACCTGGCTCAGGACGAAGCGACATCCGTCGTGTTTGGTATGCCGAAGGTGGCCTATGAGCGGGGAGGGGCCGAGCGTCTTTTGCCGTTGGATCGTATCGCGCCTGCTGTTATCGATTTACTTTCAGAACGGAAATCATGAGTCAATCAATATTGGGAATAGGAGATTACGGCGCCGCCAAACATCCGGGAGGGGAGGTCAAAACCTTTGCCCTGGGGTCCTGTGTGGCGGCCATTTTGCTCGACCCCCGCACCAAAGCGGTAGGGATGGTCCACGTGGCTCTTCCCGATTCGAGCATTAATGAAACCAAGGCTCGTCAGCGTCCCGGATATTTTGCCGATCTTGGCTTACCCCTGCTGTTGCAGGAAATGGCCAGGCTTGGTTCGCCGGCTAACGGTCGCGGTTTGGTAGTTAAGTTGGTCGGTGGTGCATCGATCATGGATCATAACGACACCTTCAACATCGGTAAGCGCAATGTGCTGGCACTGAAAAAACATCTCTGGGCTTATGGCCTGGGGCCTTTGGCCGAAGACGTGGGAGGCAATCACAGCCGAACCGTTTCCGTGTTCGTCGATACTGGCAAAGTCATCGTCAATTGCCCCGGACGTGGGCAGTGGGAAGTATGAAAGAAGGTGTTATGAGCAAAATTGTGGATCGCGAGGCCGTTCGCCAGGCGATTGAAAAATTGCCCCTTTTTTCAACCAGTGCCTTACAGTTGCTGCAGGTGATTGCCGACCCCGAACATGAGCTTGAAGATGTCATCAAGATCGTCAAGTTCGATTCAGCATTGACCATGCGGGTGCTGAAGACGGTCAATTCGCCGGTTTATGGCCTGGTGAAGGAGGTTACCTCCATCGATCGGGCTCTCTCCTATCTTGGCGAACGCATGGTGGTCAGTATCGCGGTACAGGAGAACACTGGCCAGTTGTTTAGCAAGCCTCTTGAAGGCTATCAGGGCGAGCAGGGTGGTCTTTGGCGCCACGATCTTTTCAGCGCTATTGCTTCCCGGGAAGTCGCTCGATATGCCAAAGGGAACTTCGATCTCGACCTGGCCTTTACCGGCGGTCTGCTGCACGATATCGGCAAGTCGATCTTCGCTACTTTTTGGAAAGATGCCTCCCAGGATGCTTTAGGTCAGATCGATCAGGGGATCGTCAGTGACTACCTGATGGCTGAACAGGATCTTACCGGCCTTGATCATACTGAAGTCGGGTATGAGATGGCCTGCCATTGGAATTTGCCGGAATCGTTGCAGGCGGTGATTCTCCATCATCATCACCCGGCCGAAGCCATTGAGTGTATGCAACCGCTGGTGTATGCGGTGCATGTCGGCGACATTGTTTCCATGATGGCCGGCTGCGATACGGGCAATGACGGTCTGCAATATCAGCTTGACTCCGGATACAAGGAATTTTTCAATCTATCGCCGAATACGCTCGCCGAAATCGTACTGAACTCCGAAGAGGAATTCAGTAAGGCGGAAGCATCATTGGTATGCTAACAGGAAGGAATAAGGAATGAATCGGATCGTCATAGCAGATGACTCGGCAACGGCACGGATGTTTATTCGTCGTTGTCTGGAGATTATCGGTCTGGGCGAGGCTACGCTGGTAGAAGCGGAAAATGGCCGTGAAGCTCTTGCCCTGCTTAAAGAGGAAGATACCGATCTGCTGCTGACTGACTTGAATATGCCGGTTATGGACGGAGCGACCCTGCTCAAGTGGGTTAAGAGCAGCCCCCGTCTGCACGATCTTCCGGTGTTGGTGATCACCAGCGCCGGAAATGCAGCTAAGGAGCAGGAGCTGCTGGCGCTCGGTGCTTTCGGCGTGCTGAATAAGCCTGTTTCGCCGGTAGTCCTGAGGGACGCCCTTCAGTCGTTGATATCCTGAATATGGGAGAAGTTATGTCGGAAAAGCTGGAGCAGGATATGTATCGGGCCATAGCCACCACCCTCGAAAATATGGCTTTTCTGCAAGTCTGCCAAGAGGTTGAAGAGGCTAGGCGCTATCCCTCAGAGGAAATGGCTGTCAGCAGGTTGCTGATTCACGATCCTATTCAGGGTGAGCTGTTTCTACTAATGCCCAAGCCTCTATTGAGTAAGATTGTTTCCTCAGTCTATATTATGCCAGAGGAAGAGCTCTCCGAGCAGATGTTACTCGATATGTTGTGTGAGCTGATCAACACCGTTGCCGGGCTCTTTTTGAACGCCCACCTGCCTGAAGATCAGACCTACAGCCTGGGGCTGCCTGAAAAAGTACTTGAGGGTTACGAGGACAGCCCGTTTGAAATGAAACAATGGGATTTTCAGGTAGAAAACGTAATGTTTTCCCTGGCCTTGGCCGGGGACGGATTCTTTATTGCTGAACAGTCTTAACGAGGTTAAAATCATAATTTTCATCAACAGCTAATCTGAGAGGGGAAAATAATGGGGAAAAAAGTTCTGATCATCGATGACTCCAACACTATGCGAAAAATCGTCACCCGCTCGCTGCGTCAGGCCGGCCTCGACTTTGAAGCCATTCTGGAGGCGGGCGATGGGCAGGCGGCCCTTGATGTTCTGGCCGGAGAAACGGTCGATATCATTCTTAGCGACATCAATATGCCGGTAATGGACGGTATTGAGTTTTTGCGGCAGAAGCAGGCCGATCCGAAAATCAAGGACATCCCGGTGGTGATGATCACTACTGAAGCTGGAGCGGACATCCTTGACGAAGCCAAGAGTCTTGGCGCCGCTGGCAGCATCAAAAAGCCATTCACCCCGGACCAGATTCAGGAGACCCTGGGGAGCCTTCTGTAATAAGGAGTTGATCTGTGGATTTGAGCAAGAGTATAAGCCAGGCAACTCAGGAAATCTTCCAGACCATGCTGATGATGGAAGCCAGTCCTGGGCAGGCAGTAACTGAAAGGCCTAACGGTTTTGTCGATTCCGTTAGTGCTATTGTCGGTATGGCGGGTGCCAACAAGGGGATGTTGGCCATTCACATTCCTGCGTCTACCGCCCTGGTCATTACCAGCAGCTTTTTGATGATGGAAGTTACCGAAGTGGACGAAGATGTGAAGGATGCCATTGGCGAGTTAGCCAATATGGTGGCCGGTAGCATCAAGGCCGACTTGACGGAACAGGGCCAGGAATTTAAACTGTCCATCCCTTCGGTGGTGTGCGGCGCAGAATATGAAATCGATTGTCTCACCGACAGCGATGGGGTGAGCATGCCCTTTTCTATTGAAGGTGGGGAGTTTCTGGTGGAATTTCATCTGCAGAAATAATTTCACAGGAAATAAGACCCTCCAGTTTGATTGCTCAGGGCCGGGTGGTTTCAGCAACGATGAAGCTAGTCCGGCCCTGTTGTTTTTGTCCTGGGGTCTGCAGGGGCTTGACTGCGGTCCTTGCAGCCCGGCTGGTTAGGCTTCAAATATTGAATGCGTGGTTCTTAGACCCTAAAATAGTTGTGCTGAAGCACAGCTTGTATGCCGGTGGATAAATTGATAGAGTTGCACCCATGGAAATAGATCCGATCATTACAGATGTTCTCGAGGAAGTGGGCAGCAAGGTCGCAGCGGGTCTAGGTGGCATGCTCGGTTGCGAATTTGACTTGCCGGCACCAACCACCATTCTGCTATCCAAAAAGGAATTTTTCGCCCAGACTCGCAAAAAGCAGGTCATGACACGCATGGTCGTCAGTGGTGACCATGAAGGCGACATGTTTGTTTTTTGTCGGCTCAAGGATGCTGTTCAACTGAGTGGTACCCTCATTATGCTGCCGCAGGGCGAACTTGAGGAGCGGGTCAAAAAGGAGATTTTCGGCGAGGAGGAGATTGATTCCTTCGGCGAACTTGCCAATATTATCTCCGGCGATCTGTGCTCGGCTTTTGAAGAGCTCTATCCGGAGAAACTTCATTTCAAAAAAACCGATCTGGAAGCCCTCGTGCCCTCCAAGGTCAAGGTGGATGCACCGGAACCGTTTCCGCCGGGTCTGTATCTCAAAGCAGCGTACCCTGTTACCCTCGATGGCAAGGCACTGGATGAGCTTGTGTTTCTCTTTCCGGCGGCGCTGCTTGGGATAACGGTTCCTGAAGCTCTGGATCTCGAAACAGAGACCAGTGATGAGACGTCGGTGGCTTCCGGGCGCTTGGTCAACCCGGAAGAAGCTGCGGCTTTGTTGGGCGAACTTTCGCCGGACAGTAGCTCTGCGGCCGGCGTTGCAGTGGAGACGACCTCGACAGCCAGGCCGGTTCAGGCAGGGCAGCCGACCTCCATGGAGGACGAGCCAAACCTAGCAGGAGCAGAACCGGTTATTTTGGTGGTTGCTATCGATGGCAATCAGGGCCAGACCATCAATGCCATGATTAATGAGCATGGCTACAATGCCACCCTGGTCGACCGTAAGGAAAACTTTAAGGATCTGTCGAAGACGCTGAGGGGTAGTGTAAAAGGGCTGGTTCTGGTTATGGACGAGATCGGTGAGCAGAGTTTTTCTGTTGCCATTAAGGTTCGTACTGCCTTTGGTGAGTCGGTACCCCTGATGGCAGCCGGCAGCCAGTGGACTCGAAGCAAGGTATTGCAGGCCGTGAAATACGGGGTTTGCGACATCCTGGTGACTCCGGCTAGCGCTGAAGAAGTCCTGGAAAAGGTCGAAGCCCATTTTAAATCGATGCAGAATATCGCGGTCTGATGATTGATGGGTGAGGCGGGTCAGAAAAGCAGTTCGGTCAGGGAACTGTCCTCTTCTTTTTTTCGTTTGATTTTCTCGATCAGAGTGGTTCGTTTCAGGTTAAGAAGTTTGGCTGCTTCGCGCTTATTGCCGCCGGTCAGTGTCAGGGCATGCTGAATCAGCTTGTTCTCGAAGCGGCTTACAGTGGAATTGAAGTCGATTCCTTCACGATTAAAGGTCACCTGCTCATCGGCAAAATCAACCACATCGTCCTGTGGCTCTTCTTTCCTTCCCTGTTGGTATTTTTCCGGCAGATCCTTCAGCCCAACGCTTTTCCCCGCACAGAAAATCGCCATTCGTTGTATCAGGTTTTCCAACTCCCGCACATTGCCCGGCCATGGGTAGCTGAGCAGAGTCTCGATCGCGATAGGTGAAAAGCCTTTCAGACCCTGCTTTCTATTGCGGTTGGCAATGGCGACAAATCGCTCGATCAGCAGCGGCACGTCCTCTTTGCGATCTCGCAGTGGCGGAATAGTGACGGGTACAACATTCAGACGATAATATAGGTCCTCGCGGAACAAACCGTCTTCAACAGCCTTTTCGAGATTGCGATGGGTCGCGGCCACGATGCGCATATCAACGGGAACTGGTTTGATCCCGCCGACCGGTTCATATTCTTTTTCCTGAATAACCCGCAGCAATTTTGCCTGCAGAGACGGTTTCATGTCGCCAATTTCATCTAGAAAAAGAGTGCCGCCATGACTGTATTGAATGCGTCCCATTTTCGATTGGGTCGCTCCGGTAAAGGCACCTTTGACGTATCCGAACAGCTCACTTTCAAGAAGATCTTCAGGAATCGCCGCACAGTTGACCGGCACAAAGTTCTTGCCCCGTCGGGGACCATGGGCGTGAACGGCTCGGGCCACCAATTCTTTGCCGGTTCCACTTTCACCTAATATCAGAACAGAAGCCGTACCTTCTTTGGCTATTTGTTCAATGCATTTGAACAGATGTTGCATTTTTGACGAATTGCCGATAATGCCGTGAAACCCTTCCGTCTTGCGAATCTTGCGGCCCTGGGGTTCGCCGTCGGTCAACAGTTCGTAATGGCTGAATGCTCTTGATGTGGCGATGACGGCCTCTTCAGGGTTGTATGGTGTGTTAATGCAATAAAAAGCCCCTGCCTTGAGTGCCTCAACCTGGGCGTTGCGATCATCTACAGGAACCCCGGCAAGGATCACGATCTGGGGATTTGCGTTCTGAATCTTTTTCAACAACTCGATACCTTTTTTCTGGGGCAGAAAAAGGTCCGACAGCAGTACGCTGATTTCTTCATTAAGGACAATTTTAAGGGCTTCTTCCGGGGTCTTTGCCTCCAGTACTAAGCAGTCGTTCCTGTCCCGTAACAGCGCCGCAAGGCCTTCACGTTTAGAGCTGTCGTCGCTTACCAAAAGAATGCTTCTTAAAGAGTCTTGCATCGTGGTTTATCCGTCGGATTAAGTAAATGTCGCTGAGATATCTGGTAAACCCTCTTCCACAATCGGCTAGTGACTTTGAAATTATAACACTTAGGGACAAGACAAGACCATCCTAGCAAAACTTGGCAGGCGAAAAAAGACATTTTTCTATCAAAATGGTCGGAATTGTTTAGAAAGTGAGTTTTAGTGTAAGCATGAATTGCTCGGGAGAATGGTTATTGCCCTGTGTGTCTGGTAACGGCAGGGTTGCGGGGTTTTTGCCTGGGGCCAGAGGATGGCACAGATGTATATTTGGTGTAGTTGCCTAACTAGTTTCCATCCGGAAACCCTTGATATTCGAAAACCTGTTCGCTGAGGCATGCTGATTTATGGTTGGGCGGCATGTCTCTGAACAGCAAAAAGTGTAAATGCGGCAACAATTCCGTTGCAGCCCCTGCATCCGGACGGACCAATCCCGGTAAATCAGGGGAACCGGCAGGTCTAGCCTGCTACGCCTGGGCCAACTCGATTCGTGCCAATACCAGAAGGTTGTACGAGACGACATTGCTCCAAACGTAGCGGCGAAAGCCCCGCCACCCGGTCCATGTGCAGCGACTGAGACCAAAGCGACGTTTGAGGGCCGAGATATTGGCCTCTAT
>MAXT01000080.1 GCA_001751225.1 Desulfuromonadales bacterium C00003107
GAGTTACCTGCTGATACTCAGGCAGAAAAAGGAATACACCGGTTTATGATTCCAGGGATTTTCCGATGAGGGTTCAATAAAGAAGGGGGACGAATCAGCTTGATTCGTCCCCCTTCTTTTTATGCGTTCATAATTATCTTCTGCGATTTTCATTGAACAAATTCTTAGCCCCTACTTTCCGGGGCTATGTGTTTGGATTCGATAACCGTTATTCCACTTCGGTTGCCATCTGATGTAACACCTCTTCGATATTAGTATAACCATCCCCATCACGGTCGCCGTTCGGATTGATGGGGATGGTGAATTCTCGTCTTGATTTTGTTGGTATAGGCCATCCGCCAGGGGCGGAATTGGCACAACCTTCAACACAGTCAATCTGTTTGCCGGTGCGGGTCCTGACTTGCTGAATGATTCGCTCATCAACAGGATCTGCGACCGGAGTTCCACGTTCTGCGGGACGGGCACCGGCGGTAGATAGAACATGAGCTTCAATTGTTTCAACATCAAGAATGGCTATTCCTAGAAGAGGAACGGGAGGTAAATCAACTTGGATTCCGGCGGGTGTCTTGTCCTTTGTCAGAACAGGCGCTTGATGGTTCAAACGATTGAAATGCCGGTTGTTCTGTTGGAAAAACTTTGATTCGGGGTGGAGATTGGGGTCTAACCTAAAAATATGTTTGGCAGACGTCGAAGGGCCATCAATAAAGAGGTTACTTTCAAAATAGGCATTTACCGGTCCTGCCAGGTAGGGGTCGGTGAAGTCAACAAATTCATATTCCCCACCTTCATAAATCAGGTTATTGACCGCAATAACATTATTGCCGCCCTGTATCTGCGGAACCCTATCGATATTGTGGGCCATAAGGTTGCCAAGTATTGAAATATTCCCAGAATTTGGGCCAATCAATAACCCCTTGGAATGGGGTTGCTCTGTGTGTACCGAATTATGCAAACCCTCGCTGATAATACAGTTGGAGAAAGTGGCATTGTCCATTTTGCCCGCCCATGTACTTATGTTTTCATCTACTGCCCAGCTTGCAGAAACATGATCAATGACAATATTTTGAGCACCTGAGTTGAGTTGCAGGGCGTCAAGGTTGTCCCAACTGCCATCTCTTGTTTTTCCTTTGTCACCTGGCCTGATCCTCAGGTGCTGTATTAAGATGTCATGAGAAGCAATTTTTATCCCATAATGTTTTATCGTTATCCCTGGCGGTGGCGCAGTTTGGCCGGCAATTGTACAATATGGATCCCTGATTTTTATATTTGATTTCAGTTCAACCGTCCCTCCAACCTCAAATACGATAATTCTCGCTTCACGGTTTTCTACGGCTTCTCGAAGTGAACCGGCGCCATTGTCGTTGAGGTTTGTCACCCGGATAATTATTCCACCTCGCCCAGCTTCAGTCTCGGTTCCAAATCCTCTCGCGCCCGGAAATACACTTATACGCCTCTTGGGTCTGAGCAGATGAATGGTAGGCACCTTGGCGGAGGCAATTTTTACGAAGTCATTGTAAGGGTGGTTATTTGTCCCTGATTTTGTGCTGGAGTAGTGTCGAATTTCCTCTGAGAAGCCTGTACTACATACGAGCATTGCCAAGAAGGTTTCAATTGCTAAAATTATTAAGTTTTTTTTTGATAGATATTTCATATTTCCATGTTCTTAAATATGATTTTGGTCAACGGTTCTATTCACAAAAGGAAAGTCCATAGCGGTTATTCATCGTTTCGGATTCGCTATAGTTTTGTTGCTAATGTGTAAATCATAACAGGTTGCCGCTTTACCGCCTCTTCCTATCAAAAATATGCGCACCTTGGAAAGCTGTTTTCAGACATCGGTATCTTTTGGAGAAGTCTCTCTAAAAACCGCAGATAAAACTTTTCTTATTTTGTAGAGCCTTTCTGCTCTTGTTTTCTTACTGGTGTCTTTTTAGGGCAGACCGTTTGAACGACATAATTGACATTCTTTATTTTATGGCGTGCCCCCTTGATTCGGTTTTCAAGTGTTCTATTGTTGTAAGTGAGCAAGGAGTTTAATGGGGCTTTGATTGAAAAGGTGGGGAAATCTTGATCGTCCCCAATAGGCTCTTTGCTTGTGCAGTCCTGAATTTTGCAGCGCCTTTGGTAAAAATGGATCTCCGTTGATTGACTGAGCCGAGGCCAGATGCTTTTAAAACACAGTGCTTCATATTTTCTTGCTTGCGGACTGTCTGGGATTGTCAATCTTCTGGCGATACCTATTCTGACTCGTCTAGTTTCACCGGAAGCATACGGTGAGTACGCTCTGGTGGTGGCGGGGGTAGGATTGTTTAATGTTGTTCTGTTTCGGTGGCTTAGCCTTGGGTTGCTAAGATATTTACCGGCGTACAAAGAAGACCAAGATGTTTTTCTTTCAACAATTTTTGTCGGATTTATGGTGTTGGTTGGGTTGACCGGACTTTCCACTGCCATTGCTTTGCCCTTACTGGCCGATCCGCTGCATCGTTGGTTGGTCGTAATAGGACTGTTACTGCTATGGGGGAGCGCCTTTTTCGAGCTTAACAAGGAGCTTGTTCGATGTCGATTTTCTCCAAGTCGATACGGTTGCCTCACCTTGGTCAAAGCCATCATTGCTCTAGGGGTTGGTGGTGGTTTTGCCTATTTTGGGTATGGTGCCAATGGACTTCTTTACGGACTGCTCTTGGCTTTTGTGCTGCCAGGGGTTTGGCAAATGTGGCGGGACTGGCGGACGGTTCGTGTGCGTCTTGCAAGCTCAGCACTGTTTTACCAATTATTATTTTACGGTTTACCCCTGACGGCTACATTTGCTCTGAAGTTTATTGTCACCAGTTCGGATCGGTTTCTTCTGGGCTATTTACTCCGAACTGAGGCAATCGGTCTTTATTCTGTCAGTTACGACCTTGCCAGCCATTCACTCGGGATGTTTATGATGGTGGTCAACCTTGCAGCATATCCCCTTGCAGTGCGTGCCTTGGAGCAAAAGGGCAGGGACGCCGCGAGTCAGCAGTTATCCCAGAACATAATTCTTTTGTTAGGTATTTCTCTGCCCGCTGCCGCTGGATTCGCTTTGCTGGCACCGAATATCGCAGAAGTCTTTTTGGGGCCATCATATCGGGAAGCGGCAATGGGCTTGATTCCGTGGGTAACCCTGGGGGCTTTTCTTTCTGGGATAAAATCTTTTCACTTCGACCTTAGTTTTCAACTGGGGAGCTATACGATGGGCCAAGTGTGGGTTGCTTTGGTCGCTGCCGTGGCTAACGTGGTACTGAATTTTTGCTGGATTCCAGTCTTCGGCTTCATGGGGGCCGCCTACGCAACTGTGGCCGCTTACGCGGTAGGCATTCTCTTGAGCATTGTTGTAGGAAGACGAATTTTTGTTTTGCCCTGGCCAGGCAGGGAGATTTTCAAGTTGGCTTTGGCCACTATCGGTATGGTGTTGGCTTTGCTGCCGATGGAATACTTGCGGGGTAGTTGGCAGCTTGCAGCGCAGGTTGGTTGGGGTGCGCTGATTTTCGGGACGCTGCTCTGGCTTTTGAATGTAGGAGATGCCCGGCGCCATTTGTCGCAAATCATTCAACGAACCCAAGGGTCGTAGGCAGGATGTCGCTTTAGATATTTTCTTGTAAAATTAGACTCGGATGGTTTTAGAAATATTGAAAATAATCCGCAGAATGGAGGAAATATGAAACCTACATCGGACCGAGTAGCGTTCTTTCTTCCTTTGCTCGTTGGGGCAGG
The DNA here is from genome assembly GCA_001751225.1 of Desulfuromonadales bacterium C00003107. Taxonomy (GTDB): domain Bacteria; phylum Desulfobacterota; class Desulfuromonadia; order Desulfuromonadales; family Syntrophotaleaceae; genus Syntrophotalea_A. The sequence continues at coordinate 3,739 of MAXT01000080.1, forward strand.
GGCTGAACGGGTCATGTTGAATCTGGCACACGGTTTTGTCGGGCAGGGTATGAAGGTGGATTTTGTTCTGGGTAAAGCAGAAGGCCCTTTCCTAAGCCAACTTCCCGAAGGGGCACGCCTGGTGGATTTAAAGTCTTCGAGGGTTCTTACAAGCATTCCGGGGTTGGTCCGATATCTCAGAAACGAGCATCCCATGGCGTTGATATCGGCCTTGGATCACGCCAATATTGCGGCTCTTTGGGCCAAGCGTCTGGCCGGTGTTAAAACTAGGATTGTTATTACTCTTCATAATACGGTCTCCGAAAAAATGAAAATAACTCCCATGTTCTCTAGAAAGAAGCTCTTTCCATTCATGCTCCGAAGGTTTTTTCCCGGGGCATCAGAGATTGTTGCAGTTTCTAACGGGGTAGCTAGCGACTATGCCAACGTCACAGGCATCCCTCTTGAGCAGTTCAAGGTCATTTATAATCCAGTGGTAACACCTGAGATCTTGGAAAAAGCTGCAGAACCCCTGGATCATCCCTGGTTCAATTCAAAAGAACCACCCGTAATTATTTCTGTTGGTCGCCTCACTGAACAAAAACACTATGCATGCTTGATCGATGCTTTTGCCAAAGTGAGAGAAAAACAGCCCGCCCGGTTAATGATTCTGGGAGAAGGAGAGTTAAGGCCTGACCTGGAAAAACAGATATCTGAGCTGAATTTGAATGAAGATGTAGACCTGCCAGGTTTTGTCATGAATCCTTATAAGTACGTGCGAAATGCGGCTGTTTTTGCTCTTTCTTCTAAATGGGAAGGGCTTCCGACCGTGCTTATTGAGGCCCTTGCGGTCGGGGCCGCAGTTGTTTCGACCAATTGCAGAAGCGGGCCGGAAGAAATTCTGATGGGCGGTACCTTAGGTACGCTGGTACCGGTTGACAATATATCCGAGCTTGCGAGTGCAATTGTAGGTTGCTTGAACAATGAAAAAATACCCTTGGAAAAAGAAACATTGAAAAGATATGAACCCGATTGGGCCGTCAATGAATATTTGAAAGTGGTTGAAGGAGAAAGCTTTGGATAAATGGACTTTTCGTCTTCTTTGGCTCCTGGTTTTCTCTATACCTATTGAAAACATGATCGTTTTGCCCGGGGTCGGAACCATTTCCCGTAGCATTGGCATTGTCGCTGCTGCTGCAGCAATTCTCTCTGTGTCCATAAAACAGGAAGTTAGAAAACCCGGCCCGGTTCAATGTCTTTTTGTCTGTTTTTTTCTATGGATTGCGATCAGTTTTTATTGGAGCACCGAACTTCAGAATAGTATGGACGCAATAAAGCTGTATGCAAAACAGGGGGTTTTTGTTTGGATTATTTGGGAATTTGCTCAATCAGAAGAACGACAAATAAAATTGATGATGGCCTATGTACTTGGGGCATTTATCCCAATTTTAAGTATTATTAATGCTTTTATAGAAGGCGAGCAAAGTTCTTATTTCCGCTATTCCGCACAAGGATTTGACCCAAATGATATTGGCCTTACTATAGCAATAGGGGTTCCTATTGCCTGGTATATTGGAACGTTTCTGAAGGATAAAATTTTGTCCAAGGCCTTTTGCCTATATGTTCCTTTAGCTTCTATTGCAATTATTCTTACCGCTTCTAGATCCTCTTTTATCTGTTTAATGGTGGCTTTGGTGTTTGTAATATCAAGTTTTTCTCGATTGTCTATAATTCATAAGTTTGCAGCGTTTTTTCTAGTTTTGACCTCAAGTTTTTTCATATTTAAATACATCCCTTCCTATTCATGGGCCAGGCTCATGACTATTGGTAGCCAGGTATCTGAAGGTGATCTGGGTTCGAGATTCAATATTTGGCGTGCAGGGCTGGAGGCTTTTTCACATGATCCTCTCTTTGGTACAGGCATTGGTACATTTTCAACAAGCGTTGAGAAATTCCTTGGAACACCAATTTCTCCGCATAACTTATTTTTGTCGATTATGGTCGATCTCGGGATAGTCGGATTATTTATTTTCCTTGCAATTGTCATTGCTGCACTTGTTGGTCTTAAAGATATGGATTCATTAAAAAGAAGGTTATGGATCTTTGTGTTCGCCACCTGGTTTGTCGGTGTAATGACCCTAGGCTGGGCTCATCGTAAACCTACCTGGTTCTTGATTAGCCTTGTGGCTGTTCAGGGAGCTACATATTTGAAGAAACCAGAAAAAGTTCATGCATATGTTTCATCAGCAAAGATATGATTTAGCGATTTTAAAGAAATATGCAATGAACTTAAATAAGGGAAAATCCTTTGACTATAAAAATTGCCTTGATTGGAACTCTACCGCCCCCTGTGGGAGGTACCAGCATATCTCTGGGACATCTAAACCGTTCTTTGGAAGGACGTGATGATGTTCAGGTCAAGGTAGTCAATACCGGTGGGATTCGCGGTAAGGGTCTTCATGGCATAAGGCAGTTTGTTCAGGTTGTCTGGAAAATATTTCAAGCCGCCTGTGATGTTGACGTTGTCACTCTACACATCGGTCTTCACGCACTGCCCCTCATTGGACCCTTTGTTCTTTTGGGTTGTCGTCTATTCAGGAAGCCGTTGCTTATAAGGCGGTTTGGGGGAAATGACCATCGGGAACTAAAAGGTTTCTCATTCCGTGTTGGACAGTGGGTCATCAGACATGCCGATCTTTATCTTGTACAGACCCAGGCCCTGAAAAATGCCGCTAAAGAGGCGAACCTCGAAAGAGTCGAGTGGTTCCCCACTAGTCGCCCGATGTCCAATCAGCCACTTTTAAGCGATGGCGCTAGGAATAATTGCAGGCGATTTGTCTTCTTGAGCCATATCCGACCAACAAAAGGCATATCTGAAATTATTATTGCTGCAGAACGTTTAGACGATGACGTTACGGTCAATGTCTACGGACCTCTTTATGATGGCTTAACGGAGGATATTTTCAATAATTGTAATCGTGTGCGCTATTGCGGAGTGGCTGATCCGGATAGTGTTCCTGGAATTCTTAAAAGCCACGACGCTCTTCTTCTGCCTACGTATTATGGCGGGGAAGGCTATCCAGGGGTGATTCTCGAGGCATTTAATGCTGGAATACCAGTTATTACAACTTTATGGAAAGCCATCCCTGAAATTGTTGATGAAACATGCGGAATACTGGTTCAGCCGCGTGATGCAGAAAAGCTTTATCAGGCCATGTCACAAATTGTAAAAAATGAATTGTTTTATCAATCTTTATGTCGAGGAGTTTTAGAACGGAGAACTTTTTTCGACCTCGAAAAATGGACAGATAAATTTGTTTTTTATTGTAATAAAATTTCCAAATTTGGTTCCTCTGAAAAGGATATTTCCTGATTGGAGTCAATGGAATGCATTCAATAATAGATTTTGTCAGAAGATTGAACAGAACATGGATAGCATCAATTATCGTTATTGTTTTCTTTTTGATCAGTGTGAGTGGGTTTCTTTTTCCTGATTTGAAAGTATGGTCTGCGCAAGTAGCTAACAGGGAATACAATGGAGAAGGTCTCATTGAATATATTGAGGCTATATGCTGGTTCGCTGCTTCTGTAATCTATTTTCTGCTGTTGATAGAGGATGTTAAGAAAAATCGATGGAGGCTTGTCGGATTTTGGTTTCTGTTTTTTGGGTTATTTTGTTTTGTAAGCTTAGGAGAAGAAATCAGTTGGGGACAACATTTGTTCAGTTTTGAGCCTTCAGAATTCGTCCAGGAAATTAACAAGCAGAAAGAAGTGAACCTTCACAATTTAAACATAAGTAAAATATTAGGACTGGCAAAAGATGATCCAAACTACGGTCTTTTTCAAAATTTCACTGTCATTTTAAACCCTTTGTTTTATTTAGTTTGTGGCGTTTTCTGGTTTGTTATCCCTTTATTTAAAAAAATAGGATGTTTTACTAATAATAAATTGATTTCAGCTTTACCATCTCCATTTTTTAGCACAGTAGTTTTTTGCGGAGCAAATTTAATAGCTTACTTAATTATCGATAAACTATTTTTTGATTCTGGAGAAATTTTGGAGCTTTCTTTAGCTTTAGTTGGGCTGATGGTGCCATTAGATGTTCTTTTTGCTAAAAATAGGATAATTGATAATCCTGAATAAATTATTGACCATGGTCCGGTAGCTTTAAGAAGATTTCTTAAACCTAAATTATTGGAGGGTGTCAGTTTTGAAAATAATAAATGTAGTAGGGGCACGTCCCAATTTTATGAAAATTGCGCCGATCATCGAAGCAATGAATCGTTATCCAGATCAAATGCATCATATTCTTGTCCACACTGGTCAGCACTACGACCAAAAGATGAGCAAAGTCTTTTTCGAAGAGCTGGGCATGCCAATGCCGGATATAGATTTGGGGATTGGGTCTGGGTCGCATGCTGAACAAACAGCCCGCATCATGGTTGAGTTCGAAAAGGTATGTGTGAAGGAACGTCCTGATATGGTCATCGTTGTTGGGGATGTAAATTCCACCATGGCCTGTACCATCACTGCAAAAAAGCTGGGTATCAAGGTTGCCCATGTTGAAGCAGGGTTGCGTTCCAGGGATATGAATATGCCCGAAGAAATTAATAGGCTATGCACCGACGTATTATGCGACACCTTGTTTATTACTGATCGGATTGCGGGCCAAAACCTTAAAGCCGAAGGTGTTTCCGATGAAAAGATATTTTTCGTCGGCAATGTCATGATTGACACACTGCTTAAACACAAAGAGATGGCAAGGAAGCTTACTCTTCGTGAGGATTTGGGACTCGAGCCTGGTAGTTATGCAACCCTGACTCTTCACCGGCCATCAAACGTTGACGATAGGGCAATACTGACAGAGATATTGGATGCTTTGTCGGAAATTTCAAAAGAAACACCTATTATATTCCCGATCCATCCGCGGACCCGCAAAATGGCAGACCAGTTTGGGCTGAACCATTATTTCACCGAAGGCAGGAAGGTTGAGGGTATTTGGCTTACGGAACCTTTGGGGTATTTGGAGTTTCTGCACCTGAACATGAACGCAAAAATGGTTTTGACAGATAGTGGAGGTTTGCAGGAGGAAACGACTGTCCTGGGAGTGCCCTGCATCACTTTGCGTCATAACACAGAGCGTCCAATAACTTGCGAAGAGGGGACCAATGTCGTAGTTGGGAATCGCCGCACAAAAATTCTAGGTGCGGCTCAGCAGGTGCTGAATGGACAGTTTTCTAGCGGTAGAATCCCTGAGAAATGGGATGGAAAAGCGGCGGAAAGGATTGTGGAAACCATCTTAGGCATGGGGATGTAAGCTAGCTGAATGCTAACGGTTTTTACAGGAGCGATATGGCTGGAAATCTGAGTGTTTTAACACAAACAGTGCTCCGTTTAGGACTGAAGAATGCAGCAGTCGTGACTCTGTACAGGTTGGCTATTCGTTCAGGTTTAGCCGAAAAAATGCTCCCGAAGGGAGAGAGTTATGAAGAAGCTGTTTTCCCTGCAGATTCCCTTTGTCCGGTTAATGTCCCTGGCTCTGCCAAAGGCAATATTGGCGTCGAGGCGGCCGAAGAACTCCTGGAAGGAAAGGTCAGATATTTTTCACATCGATCTTTCGAGGTAGGGTCGCCCCCTGCCTGGTTTATAAATCCACTAAATGGCAAAGTCTACGATGGGCATTGGCAACATTGGTCGAAACTTGGGGATTTCAACCAAGATGTTGGAGATATCAAGGTCTGCTGGGAACTTTCTCGCTTTGATTGGGCACTCGTTCTAGCCAGAGCTTATTGTAAGAACGAGGATGTACGCTTTCTGATCACTTTAAACACCTGGATCTCGGACTGGATAAAGCATAATCCCGACAACACGGGGCCCAATTGGAAGTGTGGGCAGGAGAGCAGTATCAGATTGCTTCAGGTGCTGCTGGCTTCATTTCTGCTCGGCCATGCCAAAAATCCGAATAGTGCTCTTGTCCGGTTTGTAGAGGAACACTGCAGTCGTATTGAGCCCACCATACGGTATGCCATAGCTCAGAATAACAATCATGGAACAAGTGAAGCCGCCGCGCTTTTTGTAGGTGGGGCATGGCTTGAAAAATTTGGGAAACAATCAAAGCTCAGAAAGCAAGGCGGCCTGTGGAAAAGGAAGGGCCGAAAGTGGTTGGAAAACCGGGTAAATACCCTGGTTGAGGCAGACGGTAGTTTTTCTCAGTATTCGGCAAATTACCATCGGCTCCTTGTTGACACCTTGAATATCGTTGAATTCTGGCGCCGCAAGCTCGACTTGCAGGCGTTCTCCCCAAACTATCTTGAGCGTTGTCGGGCCGCAGTATGTTGGCTTTACCAGATGGTCGACGAGAGCGGTGATGTACCCAACCTTGGTTCCAATGATGGCGCGCGTATCTTCGTTCTTTCGGATACAGACTACTGCGATTTTCGACCAACCGTGCAACTCGGCACGAGCTTGTTTATGGGGGCCCGTGTTTATCCAGCCGGGCCTTGGGATGAACCCCTCGGATGGTTGCAGTTGGACGAAGGCAGGCTTCCAAATCAGAAGATGATCCAAGAGACTACAGACTTTCCCGATGGAGGCTATGTTGTGTTCAGGGGCGAGGACACGACATGGGGAGTTCTACGATACCCAAACTTTCGATTTCGGCCCGGGCATGCCGATGCCTTTCATTTCGACCTGTGGCACCGGGGAGTTAACCTGTTACGGGATTCAGGATCTTTTTCATACAATGCAAAAGAACCCTGGCAGAGTTATTTCTCGTCTACCAAAGCCCACAATACAGTGGAGTTTGATGGGCGCGATCAAATGCCGCGGTTGAGCCGTTTCTTACGCGGTTGCTGGTTGCAAATGGATCAACCGGCAGAACTCTGTCTTGCGAACGGGAAGATATCCTGGTCAGGTTCTTATCTCGATTATCGGGGGGCTAGGCACAAACGGACTATCACCAACAAGGGCAGATTATGGACTGTCGTCGATGAAATAAGCGGGATCAAGTCCTCGGCCAACCTTCGCTGGCGCCTGGTTCCTGGAAATTGGCAGATTGCAGGTTTGAAATGCATTGGAGAGCTAGCAGAGATACAAGTATCAAGCAACGTTCCAATTAAAAGGTTTGAATTGCAGCAAGGGTGGGAATCGAGATTCTATTTGCATAAAACAAGATTGCCAGTTCTGGAAATTGAGATTGGTGCAGCTGGAGCCATCTTAACCTCTGAAATTTTAATCAAATCTTGAGGTGACAATGGAAATTTTATACTTTCATCAATATTTTTCGACTCCCGAAGGAGCAGGTGGGCTCAGATCCTATGAAATGGCGAAAGCCCTGATTCAACGAGGCCACAAGGTTACCATGGTTTGTTCGGCCACATCTCTGGGCAAAACGGGACTTACAGGTGAATTCAAAAAGGGAAGACGCGCCGGATATGTCGATGGAATCAAAGTGATTGAGCTGGAATTACCCTATTCAAACTACGACAGTATTTATAAAAGAAGTATTACCTTTTTAAGATTTTCTCTGCGAAGTCTCAAGATTGCCCTTACGGAAAAATACGACCTAATCTTTACCACATCGACCCCATTGACGGTCGGCCTTCCCGGTATTGCCGCGGCCTTTTTTAGGCGAAAACCGTTTGTTTTTGAAGTAAGAGACCTGTGGCCGGAACTTCCTCGCGAAATGGGGGTCATCAAAGATCCCTTTGTGCTAAAGGCCATGGATATCCTGGAATGGCTTTCTTATCATTCCGCCAGAAAATGCATAGGTTTGTCTCCAGGGATTGTGGAAGGAATAAAACGGCGCGGTATCGATGCCGCAAATGTGGAAATGATCCCCAATGGTTGCGACCTCGATATTTTCACCCCTTATGATACAGAGGAATACCTGCCTGACAATATATCGGAAAACGATTTCGTGGCCATTTTCTCAGGAGCCCATGGTCTTGCCAATGGCCTGACTGCCGTTTTAGATGCGGCGGCGATATTACTGAAACGCCAGCGGACGGATATCAAGATTATTTTCATCGGGGATGGGAAACTTAAGCCGGCGCTGAAACAGCGAGCTGAAGAAGAAGGTTTGACCAATTGTCTTTTTATGGACCCTGTACCCAAGAGACAGTTGGCCGCTTTACAGAGGGGCGCACATGTCGGTTTGATGGCCTTGGCCAATGTCCCTGCATTCTACTATGGCACCTCGCCTAATAAGTTTTTTGATTATATCGCCTCCGGGTTGCCCGTGTTGAATAACTATCCGGGATGGCTTGCCGGTATGATTGACGAGCACAAATGCGGGCTTGCCGTGCCGCCCTCAGATTCGCAAGCTTTTGCGGATGCCCTTGAATACATGGCTAAACATCGGGAAGAATTGGGCGAGATGGGTAAAAATTCCCGTAGGTTGGCTGAGCAGGAGTTTAGCCGCAGCATCCTTGCGGATAGATTTGTTAAATGGCTTGAAGGCGCTACCGTTAAATAAGCCAGGATTCCCACGGTTTTTCTGGTGTATGTCCTTGCTGCAATATTGAGGAGAATATGAGAGCCGAATTTATTCAGCCAGATGACCCAAGATGGAAGGAATTCTTGTCCAAAGTAACCCACGATTTCTACCATCTTTCGGAATACACTTCTTTTGCTGCCCGACATGAGGGTGGCCAGGCTGTTGCCTTTTTGGCAGAAGAAGAGGGTGCCGGTTTGTTGGTGCCCTTGCTGATTCGGCCTCTCCCGGAAAATCTCGATGCCAAAATTGATGGCTGTGATGCCCTTTCTCCCTATGGTTATCCTGCACCCATCCTTTATGGCTCCCCGGATGAGTTCACCACCGGTCGCCTGATGCAACAGTTTGTCGATCTGGGAAAGGAACGGGGCCTGGTTTCTGTCTTTGTTCGAATGCATCCATTGCTACCTTTCCCCCAAGAGCCATTAAGGCAATTAGGTTTGTTGGTGCAACACGGTCAGACCGTTCATTGCGACTTGACCTTGTCTGCTGAGGAGATGTTGAAGCAGACCTGCCAGAACCACAGACGAAACATTAGAAAATTAAGGAAAAATGGTTTTACAACGGTAAGGAATGATTGGTCATTCTGGCATCAATTTATGGAGGTTTACCGCGCCACGATGCGGCGGGTTGGGGCCAAAGAGTTTTACCTGTTTTCTGATAATTATTTTGAAGATCTCAAGGGAGTCCTCGAAGATAAACTCGATTTATGGACGGTTCTGTCACCTGATGGCGAGTTTGCTGCTGGAGGCGTGTTTACGGTGACAAACGGTATTGTCGAGTATCATCTGGGTGGAACTGCGGAAAAGTATCTTTCTACTGCCCCTAGCAAGTTGATGTTTTCTGATGTGCGAAATTGGGGAAAGGAAGCAGGCAACCGTGTTTTTCACTTGGGAGGCGGTCTGGGTGGAAAAACCGATTCGCTATTTCAATTCAAGGCCGGTTTTTCCCAGGATTATGCAGATTTCTTTACCTTTCGCATGGTTCTTGATCAACCAAAGTATGACCGGCTGGAAAAAAAGTGGCGCTTATTATCTGGTGAGTTAAAACAAGATCTGGATAGTTTTCCCATATACCGTAAGGCCTTGTGATTGGCTTAGCCGATGCCACCAGTTTGTTGGCTCCAGCCGATGCGAAGGCGAGTTCTGATCAGGGTCCAAATCTCAGTTGGGCTCTATTTATCGCCCCTTGCGGGGGCACAGATGCTACCGCAGCTTACTCACTTAAACCATCCGTGCAATGCTTCACTTACCCCTTGAATCCTGGACATTGATTACTCAGAACTTTTGAGCACCTTTTTGAACTCCTGGGTTAACAGCGGCAGGATAACGAACAGGTCGCCAACCAGTCCGTAGTTGGCCACCTTAAATATCGGAGCATCTTTGTCCTTGTTGATGGCAATGATCAAATCCGATGAGGACATGCCGGCCAGGTGCTGAATCTGACCGCTGATTCCGCAGGCAAAGTATATTTTTGGGCAGACGGTTTTGCCGGTCTGTCCCACTTGATGTGAGTAGGGGATCCAACCAGCGTCCACGGCCGCACGGGACGACCCCACGCCTGCTCCCAGCACTTCAGCAAGGTCTCGAATCAATCTGAAATTTTTAGGCTCCTGCAGGCCACGTCCGCCGGAGACAATAATGTTGGCTTCGGCGATATTCATGGTGGTTTCCTGTTCGGGCTCGAAGCGCAAACGCCGTGTGCGTGAGTGTAGTAGCGCGTCCGCGATCTGCTCCACCACGACTTCACCGTTACGCCCCTCTACAACCACAGCCTCTTTCATGACCTTGTGGCGTACTGTAGCCATCTGCGGCCGATTATCCGAGCTGATTATGGATGCCATGATATTGCCGCCAAAGGTGGGCCGAGTCTGCAGCAGATTACCGGTCTCTGGAATAATCGATAGGCCGGTGCAGTCAGCGGTGAGACCGGCGTCGATCGCCACTGCCACACGAGGCGCCAAGCTGCGCCCGATACTGGTGGCGCCGTAGAGCAAAATTGCCGGTTTGTGGCGGTGTACTAGCTCACACAGAACCTTGGCATAGGGTTCATCCTGAAAGTAGGCCAGTTCTGCGCGATCAACGAGATACACCCGATCGGCCCCCCGTGATGTGAGGGCGGCAACTTGTTTCTGGATATCGTGCCCGATCAAAACGGCGCAAAGGGGCATCTTCAAGGTATCCGCAAGCTTGCGGCCCTCGCCCAGCAATTCATAGGCTATGGTTTGAATAATACCGTTCTTTTGCTCAGCAAATACCCATACGCCATGATAATCACTAAAATCCTGAAGGGCGCCTGACGCCTGGCGTATCTCGATGGCGTCATATCGACAAGCCTCGACGCAGGCCCCGCATAAATTGCATTTATCGACATCGATGAGTGCCAGACCCTCCTTCAAGGTAAGGGCCGCAAAGGGGCATACCTTCCCGCACAATCCGCAACCAACACACCTATGTTTCACAATACAAATCGGATCCATATTTACCGTACTCTTTCCTTGATCTTATAACGCTGCAGTTATTATCGCCGTTTTGATTTTTTCCACTAGGGCGCGGACGATCTGGTCATCCTCGCCGATCAGAATTTCCCCGCTGCTCCGCGCCGGTGGACTGAAAATTTTCAGTACCTTGGTCAGGGATCCGTCCAATCCAAGCTTTGCGGCATCACAGTTCAGATCGCATGCTTGCCAGTGGGTAATGAGCGCTTTGCGGGCGGTCATAATATCCTTGAGGGAAGGCAGACGGGGTTTATTGATCTCCTTGACGACGGTCAACACGCAAGGAAGTTTCCCTTCGAGAACCTCAACTCCCTCCTCCAGCATGCGTTCGGCCACGATGAGGTCAGAAGTAATTTTTTCGATTTTGCGCACATAGGTGATCTGGGGCAAATCCAGGTGCCCGGCAAGGCCTGGTCCGACCTGGGCGGTGTCCCCATCTGCTGCTTGTTTGCCGCACAATATCAGGCTGTAATCACCAAGTTTGCGTATGGCCATTGCCAGCGTATAGCTGGTAGCCCAGGTGTCGCTGCCTACAAAGGCACGATCCGAGATCAGAACGGCATTGTCCACTCCCATAGCAATCGCTTCGCGGAGCGCACTTACCGCCTGGGGCGGTCCCATGCTTAGGGCCGTTACCTGGCCACCCATCTTTTCGCGAAGCCGTATGGCTTCTTCGATGGCATACATGTCGAATGGGTTGATGATGGAAGCTACACCATCGCGTTGCAGGGTGTTGGTCTCCGGATTAATCCTGATGTCCATCGTATCCGGGACTTGCTTAATGCAAACTACAAAATGCATAAGGTCACCATCGCTCTTGAGAATATCCGGCCGTTGCTAGCACAATTTACTCAACCCCTGTAAATTGGGCTGACGGATTACAGGCGGTACCTAAATTCTAAGCCGCTTGATCCAAGGAATTACTAATAATTTTAGTTTCTCTGTGAAGGTTAGCAACATTAAATAAATATTCGATTGTGGGGGATGCCTGGAGAGTTTTTCGAAGGATGGGTTTCAATTATTGGAGATCAGTCTAAGCTGTCTAAGTTGAGGTTAATGTAACTCGCTGTTTATATAGGAAATATTTCGAAAGTTAGCGACGCATTCAGTGGGGCGCCCCACGTCCTGCAACAGCTGACCATTCGGTCGCTTCTATTGCAGTCGCAAGAACGAGATTTGTTATTGAGTATCTTTCGCCGTTTTTTCGGATGTCTAGGTTGAGCCTGTATCGATGGTTGCTATACTTCTCATAGAGATTCTGCCAAAGGACAACGCTTGGCTTATATTCCCGAGCCTGTTTGCAAGCATTTAAAATTTCAGGAAACTTTTAGGCCAGGAGAACAGATAACCAAGGTGTGACGCCGAACGATGCAGATTCTTCATTTCAGGGAGGAGAGCCGTAATGAGTTCGATCGACAATATCAGACAATTTATTACCTCCGAGATTTGCGGTGGACAATGCGAATCCATTGCCGACACCGATCTATTAATCGATCAGGGCATTATTGATTCGATGGGGATCATTGTTCTATTAGGCTTTCTGGAGGAGAAATTTGCCGTCACCATCGAAGGGGACGAACTGCTTCCCGAAAACTTCGCTACCCTGGCAGCGATTTCTACCTTAGTTGACAAAAAAAACGGCATCGCTAGGGAGGCTTGATATGGAGTTTGTCTTAAGCGAAGAGCAGGTAGATTTGCGAGACGCGATCATCCGCTTCGCCCGACAGGAAATCAATCATGATCTTTCCACTCACGATAGCGAGGGGACCTTCCCCTTCGACTCCTGGCAGAAATGTGCCGACATGCAGATCATTGCGTTACTCCTTCCAGAGGAGTACGGAGGTTGTGGCAGTGATTTTCTGACCACCGTTGTGGTGATGCAGGCTCTTGGCTATAGCTGTAAGGATGCTGGTCTGGTTCATGCTCTTGCCACGCAAATCCTCTGCGGCTTACAGATTCATCTCTTTGGTACCCCTGAACAAAAGCAGCGATACTTACCAGCGCTGTGCCGGGGAGAAAAGATCTTTGCTCAAGCGATAACAGAGCCCGGAGCTGGATCAGATGCCATAGGGGCCATGCGCACTCGGGCGGAACAGACCGCCGATGGGTTTGTCCTGAATGGTTCGAAGATGTTCATTTCCAACGGACCGATCGCTGATGTGGTGATTGTCTTCGCCCTTACTGACCCTGATGTAAGCCGCCTCGGTGGGGTCTCCTGCTTTATGGTAGAGAAGGAAAACGCCGGATTAGAGCGGTGCCGTTCCATAGAAAAGATGGGCCTATGTACTCTGCAAAACGGGGAACTGGTTTTCGATGATTGTCATGTTCCGAACTCCGCTTTGCTCGGCCGGAAAGGGCAGGGGGCCATTATCTTCAACGAGTCGATGGAGTGGGAACGGAGCCTGCTTCCGGCTGCACACCTTGGAACCTTGGAACGGGTGCTGGAAACTTCTGTCGCCTACGCCAAAAAGCGCGCCGCATTCGGTAAGTCTATCGGTAAACACCAGTCGGTGGCGAACAAACTTGTTGATATGAAGGTTGCCTTTGAGCTTGGGCGTTTGATTCTGTACAAAGCAGCAACCCTTAAAACTCAGGGGAAGCGAGCAGCCATGGAGGCCTCTATTGCCAAATTGTTTATCAGCGAGGGACTGAAACAAAGTTGTCTGGATGCGGTTCAGGTTCACGGCGGCTATGGATTTGCCAAGGAATACGAAATCGAAAGAGACCTGCGTGACAGCGTTGCAGCTACCATCTATTCCGGTACCAGTGAAATGCAACAGGCCATAATCTCCCGCCTGATGGGGCTTTGAATATGGATGGAAACCTCGTGCAACACTACTTGCATACTTCCTCGGTGCCGCCGTCCAAGGTGGCCTGCACCGATGGCCGCAGGTCCATCACCTATGCTGAATTGAGAGACCGCTCCAGTCGTCTGGCTACCCTGTTAAAGCAACATGGCGTTCGTCGCCAGGACCGGGTG
>MAXT01000081.1 GCA_001751225.1 Desulfuromonadales bacterium C00003107
GGAATTCAGCGCAGGATCGAACATCAACTCAAAAAGTACAAAGATCCCATTGCTCGCATGAATGCCATGGTAGAAATATTCTGGCAACAATTTCACGAGTTCCAGGCCGTTATCAACGATCCCCGTGAGGTCCTCGAAAACCGGCGTCGCTGCGGGACTTCGGCCAAGATCCTACCTTTTAAAGGGCCAGACCCCGGTCATTAAGCAGTAGGTCTAAACCAAAACACCTGTCTTTTACGACAGGTGTTTTGGTTTGTTTCATTTAGTAGTGCTGACAGTAACAATGAGAACTTTTCTTTTAGGGTGAAATATTGTAACATTGGTGCTCTACAAGAAAGGATGCCTCATGAGTGAAAAGCGCCGGGATCTCCGTAAAAATCGTCGTCTGGAGGTCCGGTTTGGTCCGGATGAGCCGAAACGGATCGGTTTTACCTGCGATATCACCCGACAGGGATTCTTTATTCAGAGCGCCGCTGTCTCTCGACCGGGTACCCTGCTGATCATTGCCCTGAGTATGGGCCACGAACTGGAAGTCAGGCTGGAGGGTCGTGTTCAGTGGGCCAAGCGGGTTCCTCCTCAAATGCTGCGGGTAGTTAGGAAAGGTGGCATGGGTGTCAAGATCGTTCGCTTTGTTTCCGGGGAGGCCATTTACCGGTCCTATTGCGCAGCCCTCCACGCTTGACGGTTTTCTCTTCGGTCTTTCCCGGATTATATTCAACCCACCTCGTTATACCTTCTGACCAGAAATTGCACCCCGAGATCCTCTTCAACAAGTTTGCGGCAGGCCTCCACATCGATTTCTGGCAGGGTCACGACGCTGGCGGTGACCGACGGGATGTGCTTTTTGGCTTCCTGGATAAATTCTTTGACCGCCAGATAACCTTCCTGGCCGAAGTCTGACTGGCAGATTCGCTGATAGTTTGCTGCATCGGCGGCGTTGAGGGAGACTGAGACAGAGTCGATCAGGCCGGCCAGTTCAGGCAGGATGTTGCGCTGGTGCACCAGGTTGGCTTGGCCATCGGTATTGATCCTGACTTTGACGCCTTGCTCGTGAAGCCAGGCCGCCACTTTTTTGATCAGGTCAAGGCGCAGCAGAGGTTCGCCGTAGCCGCAAAACACCACTTCTCGATAGTCCTGCGTCCGGCCGATGGCTTGAATAACCTCCTCTGCTGTCGGTTCCCTTTCCAACTTCAAGGCGTGGCCCTTGACCGTGAAATCCTTGAACTTTGCGCAAAAAACACACTTGTTGCTGCACCGGTTGGTGATGTTGAGATAGAGCGCATCGCGAATCGGGTAGGCGATGCGGCTGCGCTGATCAGGAGCGCCGATACCGAACAGGCGAAAGGCGTTGAGGCAGGTAGTCCGGGCGATATCCTCCAGGGAGAGCCCCTTGATACGTGCCAGCTCCTCAGCTGTCTCGCGTACAAAGGCCGGTTCATTGCGTTTGCCTCGGCGGGATTGTGGAGCAAGATAAGGGCAGTCTGTCTCCAGCAGAAGATGGTCGGTACTGATGGCTTCGGCCACATCCCGCAGGGCCTGGTTAGCGGGGTAGGTGAGGGTGCCGGGGAAGGAAATATAAAAATCTAGCTCGATGCAGGCTTTAGCCATGGCAAGATCGCCGCTGAAGCAATGCAATACTCCTCCGACCTGTTGTGCCTGCTCTTCTTGTAATATGCGCAGTACGTCTTGGTGGGCTTCTCGATCATGAACGATAATCGGCAGGCCCAATTCTATGGCCAAGGTAATCTGGCGACGAAAAGCGGTCTGTTGAATATCGTGAGGGCAGTGGTCTCGATAGTAGTCGAGACCCATTTCGCCGATGGCCACTACTTTGTCCTGCTGGGCCAGGGCTTTTAACTCGATCATTGCTTCGTCGGTCGCCTCCCGGGCAGCGTGGGGATGAATACCGACTGCGGCATAGATTTCAGGATAGGATGCGGCTAGCTCGACGCTTGCCCTGGAGCTATCTAAATCGCAGCCGATGGTCAGGATATGGTTCACACCAGCAGTCTTGGCCGCTTCGATAACCTGTGGCCGGTCAGCTTCAAAACGCCCGTTGTCGAGGTGGGCGTGAGTGTCGATGAGAGCGGGGGGGCGATTGTCCATAATGGTTCTCCAACAGTAAGGGGCGCAAAAGCGCCCCTTAGTATAAACGACTATGTGAAGGACTGCGTTATTCTGCTTCAATACGGGGAAAGAGGGGCGCAGCCTTGGCAATGGGTGTTCCCGGCTGTAGCAGGCCCCAGCGGCTGTTGTCGATCAGATTTAATTCCGCTTCGGGCTGGCCGAGGGTCAACATAATACTCTTGGCGGTATCGGGCAGAAAGGGACCGACCAGCAGGGCGACGAGGCGTACCGCTTCAAGCAGATTGTAGAGCACCGTGCCAAGACGTTCCTGTTGCGCAGGGTCTTTTGCCAGGGCCCAGGGACTGCTGTCGTCGATATATTTATTAGCGGCACTGATCAGCTCCCAGATGGCTTGCAGTGCCTTGTTGAAGGCCTGCTCATTCATCAACTGATTGACTCGCTCGATAACCGGGGCAAAACGGCCGATGAAGGCCTCATCCGATTCATTTAAGATGGTGACGGCGGGCAATACGCCGTCGCAGTATTTGTTAACCATGGCGGTGGAACGACTCACCAGGTTGCCGAGATCGTTGGCCAAGTCCGAATTGATACGATGAATGAGTGACGAATGGGAAAAGTCGCCGTCGAGGCCGAAGGGGACCTCACGCAGTAAGAAGTAGCGGATGGCGTCGGCCCCGTACTTGTCGATAAGCATGTTCGGCTCGACTACATTCGCCAGGCTTTTGCTCATTTTCTGGCCTTCGACAGTCCACCAGCCGTGGGCAAAGACCTTTTCCGGCAGGGGAATGCCGGCAGCCAGCAGAAAGGTCGGCCAGTAGACGGTGTGAAAGCGCAGAATGTCTTTGCCGATGATGTGCACGTCCGCCGGCCAGAATTTTTCAAAGTTCTGATCTTTACCGTCGGGGTAGCCGAGAGCGGTGATGTAATTAGTAAGGGCGTCGAACCAAACGTAAATGACATGTTTTTCATTGTCCGGTACCGGAATCCCCCAGGAGAAGGAGGTGCGGGAGATAGACAGGTCACGCAGACCTTCACGGACAAAGTTCAGGATTTCATTGCGCCGAGAACGAGGCTGAATGAAGTCAGGATTTTCCTCGATGTGCTGTAGTAGTGCTTCCTGGTATTTGCTCATCCGGAAGAAGTACGATTCTTCCTTCAACTTGTCCGTCGGCCGGCCGCAATCGGGGCAGCAACTCTCGATAAGTTGTGTTTCGGTCCAGAAGGTTTCGCAGGGGGTGCAGTACCAGTCTTCGTACTCACCGAGGTAGATGTCGTCGGATGCAAAGAGTTTTTTAAAGAGGTAATGGACCCCCTTTTTATGGCGCTCCTGCGAGGTGCGGATAAAGTCGGTATGGCTGATGTTGAGTTTATCCCATAGGGCCTGAAAGCGCTTGACCACGCGGTCTGCCAGTTCCAAAGGTGTTTCACCCTTAGCTTGAGCTGCCTTTTCCACCTTTTGCCCGTGTTCATCTGTGCCGGTCAGAAAAAAGACGTCATAACCCTGAGCCCGTTTGTAACGGGCAAGTACATCGCAGGCCACAGTGGTATAAGCATGTCCGATGTGGGGTACATCGTTGACATAATATATAGGGGTTGTGACGTAGAAGCGCTTATCCATTCTTGTCTCCTGATGGTTTGCTGTTGGCGGGACGACGCCGGGGTCTGCGGCGGGACTTTTTACGGGCTGGTTGATCGCCATCGCTGATCTCTACCGGTTGTGGCTTCGGTTGTGGCTTCGGTTGTGGCTTCGGTTGTGGCGTACGGTCCTTGTTCTCCTGGGCGGTAGCGGGCTTGCGAGGAGACTGCCGGCGGCCGGTGTTCTGTCTGCTGCGTGTTTTAGGCGTGGGCGAAGGTGAGGGTGAGGGCTGTTTCTCCGCTGATTTATCAAAGGCTTCCAGCTGGTCAACAGTCACCTCAATGCTGACATTGTCTTCTCTTCTGACTGTGACCTTTTGGGCCAGAACGTTATGTGCCACCACCATACTTTCCAGGCCTTCATGCATTACTTTACGACCGCATTTTGGCAGTGTCTTGCGTTGCTCGCGATAGGTTTCATATTCATAGTTAAGGCAACAGAGCAGACGTCCGCATTGACCGGAAATCTTATTAGGGTTAAGAGCCAGGTTCTGTTCTTTGGCCATTTTTACCGATACCGGGGCGAAGTTGACCAAAAAGGTGCAACAACACAGGGCTCGTCCGCAGATACCGAGACCTCCGGTGATCTTTGCTTCGTCGCGCACACCGATTTGGCGCATCTCGATGCGGGTATGGAAATGATGAGCCAGGTCCTTGACCAGATCCCGAAAATCGACCCGGCCGTCGGCGGTAAAGTAAAAGATGACTTTCGATGCGTCGAAAAGATACTCAGCCCGCACCAGTTTCATGTCCATATTACGGGACTGAATGCGTTGTTTGCAAAACTCAAAGGCGGTCTGTTCCTTAGCCTCTGATTGCTTGGCCATATTAATGTCGTTGGCCGTGGCGAGACGCAGTACCTTCTTTAGTTTGTCCGGGGCCTGGGTGGGTTTGCGTTCCTGTGGGGCAGCAACCACGGTACCAAGGGACTGGCCGCGATCTGTTTCGACAATAACCTGATCTTGGGCATTCAGTTCGAGACTGTTGCACAGGAAGTCGTATTGTTTGCCGGCAGTGCGGAATTTAACCGAAACGATTCGAATCATAAGGCGTATCGAATTGTCCTTATCTGGATGAAACGGGTTGATGAGGCCAGCGTCCAGTTGCTCAAGCTACTAAGTGCATGAGCAGGACTTCTACGGCCAGTTGTCGATTGACATTGCGAGCAAGCTGTCGACGCGTTTGGTTGAGCGCCGATAATTTATCAAGCAGCGACGGCGTCGATTCATTGTTAGCGACTCTATGAATTTTTTCCATCAGGTCGATATTGACCAGTTCACTTTCCGGACGCCCATGGCGGTAAAGCAGCAAGTCCCGATAAAAAGCCTGAAAAATTTCAAGAATTTCCGGAAGTATCTCTTTGTCCTGAGCTAGTTTTTCAGCAAAGTTGAATAATGGCAGGACGCTGCCCGTGGACAGGCCGGTCAGCGTCTTTAGCAGGTCGCGCCGTCCATCGATATAAAGCTCGCGGTCTTTGCCGAGAGCTTTTTTAAAACTGCCATTAGCCAATGAAGTCAGGATATGAGCTTCCTTTTCATCAATGGCCAACTGCTCACAGAGAACCTCCATGAGTCGCTTTCGTTCGATGCGGGCAAAGGGCAACCGTTGGCAACGGGAGCGAACCGTGCTTAACAGGGCATCCGGTTGGGCCGTTAGTAAAATAATCAGTGTGTTGGCTGTCGGCTCTTCCAGGGTTTTGAGCAGGGCATTGCCAGCCGCCAGGTTGAGCTTTTCTGCATCATCGATGACGCAGATTTTTTTCGGCGCTTCAAGGGGCCTGTAAGAAAGCTCCTTTTGCATGGTACGGATCTGTTCGATCTTTATGCTGTTGCCATCGGCTTCGACAAAATGCAGGTCGGGATGGTTGTGGTGATCGACTTTGCGACAGGCGGCACAGTCACCGCAGCCATTACCCTGTCGGCAGAAAATCGCCCTGGTCAGGGCCAGCGCCACAAGGCGTTTGCCGACTCCCGCAGGACCCTCAAAGAGGTAGGCATGGGGTACTCTGTCGCTGGACAAAGCCCGCCGAAGCAGATCTTTCTGGCGGTCATGACCAATGATGCTGGCGAAGGTCATGAATCGATTCCAGAATCGAGAATTTTTTGCAGGCAGGCCATCAGCCGCTCACTGACCTCGCCGGGGTTACCGGTGGCGTCGATTACTTGAATGCGCTGCGGAGCATTTTTGGCTAGGGCCAGATAACCTTCCCTGACTCGCTGATGAAAGTCCAATGACTCCTGCTCGAATCGTCCCTCGTCGGTCATGTTTTCTACGCTGTTGCGCTGCAGTGCCCTTTGCAGTCCAGTCTCGTGGGGCATGTCGAGTACCAGGGTCAGATTTGGCCGGCAGTCGGCACAGGCCAGGGTATTAAGCTCCTCGATGAGATCCAGATCGAGGCCGCGACCGTAGCCCTGGTAAGCCAGGGTGGCATCGGTATAACGGTCACAAAGCACGATTCTCCCTGCCTTCAATGCCGGTTGAATTATTTCTGCCACATGTTGGGCTCGGGCCGCAGCGTATAGGAGCAATTCGGCGCGATCCACCAGCGCATCGTTAGCGGGGTGCAGCAAAATCTCCCGTATGGCGTCGGCGATGGGGCAACCGCCCGGTTCCCGAGTGGTGAGCACATCATGGCCCTGGCGGCGAAGAAACTCAGCTACGGTGGCAATTTGGGTGGTTTTGCCGCTGCCTTCAATGCCTTCAAAGGTTATAAAATGAGCCATGCGAAGAGTGCCCCTTGAGTAAATCGTTTAATTATAGGAACGGGCCGGCTAAGAATCAAGGGTAAAAGAGGAGTAGAGTCAGCGTATTGTTGCCTTCATTGCGCCCATTGTGTAAGATGATCGCTTATTCTGGCCTACTAAACCCTCTTTTTTTTCTTGATTTGGAGATGCTTTGCAAGCAGATCAAGGCCTGCAGATTCTGCAGGATAATATAGATTATTGCTTCGTCGATGTCACCCTGTTGATCGAAGCCCTTACCCATAAATCGTACAGTAACGAACAGCCTGGAGGAGCGATTGCTTGTAATGAGCGTCTTGAGTTTCTCGGTGACGCGGTGCTCGATCTGGTGGTTAGTCGCTACATGTTTCGGCTTTTTCCCGACGCGCAAGAAGGGGAACTGACGCGCATTAGGGCAGAAGTGGTCAACGAAAAAGGCTTGTCAATAGTCGCCCGATCCCTTCATCTTGGTGGGTTTTTACGTCTTGGGCGCGGTGAAGAACGCAGCGGCGGCCGAGACAAGGACAGTCTGGTGGCTAACGCCCTTGAGGCTTTGCTGGGCGCTGTGTTTTGCGATGGAGGTTTTGAGTCAGCCTGTGTTTTGACTGAAAGACTATTCACCAATTCAATCGCTGAAGCGGCTCAACGCAAGCATGGTCTCGATCATAAGACTCATTTGCAGGAAATATCTCAAGCCCGTTATGGACTGGTTCCCGAATACGTTTTGGTTTGTGAGGACGGGCCTGAGCATCGAAGACACTATACGGTAGCGGTGCGATTAGCCGACAAGCCCCTTGGGCAGGGACAGGGTACTACTAAGAAAAAGGCCGAACAACAGGCTGCTCTGCGGGCGATTGCCCGGCTTGCAGATAGCGGGGGATGAAGGTCTACCCTTTTTTTATTCCTCATGCCGGTTGCCCCTATCGTTGTCGATTTTGCCAGCAACAGTGGGTGTCCGGTCATTCCGTGGCTCCGTCGCCTGCGCAAGTCGAAGAAGAGTTGCCGCTGTTGCTACCCGAACAGGGCGATGGTGAGGTGGCTTTTTACGGAGGTAGTTTCACCCTTTTGGAACCGGGTTTGCAAAGGGATTACCTGCAACGGGTGAGGCCCTTTATCGCGCGAGGGCAAGTTTTCGGTGTGCGCATTTCAACCCGACCTGACGCCCTTGACGAGGAGCAGCTCACCCTGTTGCAACAGGGGGGTGTAACCACGGTTGAATTGGGCTGCCAGTCCTTTTCTTCTGAGGTGCTGGGGGCCGCTGGTCGGGGACATGGCCCCCTGTCGGCGGGCTGCGCTGTTGAGCGGCTTCGTTCTCGGTCGCTTCAAGTCGGGCTGCAGCTTATGCCCGGATTGCCGGGCGCAGCGCCCGTGGAGGCCCTGCTGTCATTGCGCCAAGCCCTGGATTTGGAGCCTGATTTTCTGCGTATCTATCCGACTGTGGTGCTGCGGGGTACCGTGCTGGAAGATGATTTCCAGCAGGGTTGTTATCGACCTCTAGCCCTCGACGACGCTGTCGAACTTTGCGCTGAGATGCTCTGGCATTGTCGGGAAGTTGGTGTGCCGGTTATCCGTCTTGGTTTGCAGGCAACGGCCGCGCTGGTGCCCGACCAGGCCTTGGTGGCCGGCCCTTATCATCCTGCTTTTGGTGCTCTGGTACGATCTCGTCTCTGGCGGAGGGCCTTAGCTACTGTGCTTGCAGGGCAATCGGGTGATGAGGTGAGGGTGCATCCATCCGATTTGAGCGATGTCCTTGGTCAGCGACGGGACAATTGGCGCTATTTTGAGGAACGGGGTCGTTGTTTGACCCTGCGCTGCGATAAAGGCATGGCTCGGGACCACTTTGAGATTGAAGGTAGGAACTATGCGTTGCAGGCCGCTGCGGCATTTCCGCCGATATCTACTCTTTTGTAAACCATTATTCCGTAGCGGCTTCGGCCGTTGATTATACAAAGAAAGCATAATGCATATGACCACTGATACCAAAGGCTTCCGTTCAGGATTCGTTTCCATTGTTGGCCGGCCTAATGTTGGTAAATCGACTCTGCTTAACGCTCTGTTAGGGCAGAAAATCGCCATTGCGTCGGACAAGCCGCAAACCACGCGCAATCGTATTTTGGGTATTTATACTCGGCCCTCGACCCAGATTCTGTTTTTAGATACCCCTGGAATCCACCGCGCTAAGGGGCGGCTTAATAAATTCATGGTTGAGCAGGCCTTGTCGACCTGTAAGGGTGTGGATGCGGTATTGTTTCTGGTCGAAGCTAACGACCGTCCCGGCGGTGGCGACGACTTCATTCTCGACCTGTTGGCCAAAGGTAAGGTGCCGGTAATCCTTGGCATCAACAAATCGGATCTGGTAGCTAAGACCGACTTACTGCCGTTGATCGCCGCTTATTCCGAACGCTTGGATTTTGCTGGCATTCTACCTTTGTCTGGACTGAAGGGGGAGGGGGTCGAAGAACTGATTGAGGTAGTGAAGGGTTTATTGCCCGAGGGGCCCCATTACTATCCCGATGATATGATCACCGATCAGCCCGAGCGGTTTATCGTTGCTGAGATGATTCGCGAGCAGTTGCTCAAGCAAACCCATGACGAAGTGCCCTACGGGGTGGCGGTTGCGGTGGAGAGTTTCACCGAAAAGCCGGATAAGGAACTGGTGGTTATCCAGGCAGTGATTCATGTCGAGCGAGAGGCTCACAAAAGCATCGTGATCGGCAAAAAAGGCGTCAAGTTGAAGACTATAGGTCAGGCGGCCCGTTATGATATCGAGCGGATGCTTGGAACCCGAGTATTCCTTGAGCTATTTGTTAGAGTGGAAAAAAATTGGACTCAGTCTAATCGGTTGTTAAAGGAATTCGGTTACGAATAAAGGGCGGCCCTATGCGCTTACTGTTTGTTCACATTACTGTTGAGGGGTTAATTTCGCCATGTCCGTAGTTGCTATCGTCGGTCGTCCCAATGTGGGAAAATCGACATTGTTTAATCGTATTATCGGCCAGCGCCGGGCCCTTGTTGAAAATGTGCCCGGGGTGACGCGTGATCGCAATTATGCCGAGGTGACTCGCTATGATAGGCCTTTTATTCTCATCGACACCGGTGGCTTCGAGCCGGTCAGTGAAGATCGTCTGCTGGTACAGATGCGCGAACAATCGCAACTGGCAGTGGAGGAGGCGGATGTCATTCTGATGGTGATGGACGGCCGTGAAGGTTTGACACCGTCCGACGTCGAAGTGGTCGCGAGTCTGCGTCGCGCCGGCAAACCGGTCTTTTATGTAGTCAATAAGGTTGATGGTCCGAAACAGGATGATGACACTGCCGATTTTTATGCCCTGGGTGTTGAAGAGGTGCATGCCGTCTCGGCTGAGCACGGTAGAGGGGTCGGCGATCTGATGGATGAGGTGCTGGCTGTGCTGCCTCACGAAGAATCAGAGGTCGATGAGGATGCCCAGGAAGTACGACTGGCAGTGATCGGCCGGCCCAACGTTGGCAAGTCGTCACTGGTCAATCGCTTACTCGGCTATGAGCGGGTAGTGGCCAATGCCACCGCCGGGACCACTCGGGACGCCATCGATACCGCCTTAGAATACAATGAGAAGCGTTACGTGCTGATCGATACGGCCGGTATCCGGCGCAAGGGAAAAGTCAGTCAAAAGCTGGAAAAGTTCAGCGTGGTACTGGCTCTTAAGGGTATGGATCGGGCTCATGTGGTACTGGTGGTTATTGATGCATCCGAAGGGGTTACCGAGCAGGATATGACCGTGGCTGGTTATGCCTACGAAAAGGGGCGAGCTGTAATTCTGGTGGTCAATAAATGGGACCTGGTGGTTAAGGATCACAAGACCATGGGGCAATATACCGCTGATTTGCGCGACTCTTTCAAGTTTTTGCCTTTTGCTCCTGTGTTGTTCGTTTCAGCCTTGAGCGGTCAGCGCACTAACCGAATCATGGACACCGTCGAGAAAGTGGCGGCGGAATTCAATCGAAAAGCTTCTACTCCGGAGTTGAACCGGGTTTTAAAAGAGGCCACGATCAGTCATGCACCGCCTATGGCTCAGGGTAAACGGGTCAAGCTGTTTTATATAACTCAGACGGCGGTGCGGCCCCCGACCTTTGTTATTTTTGGTAATCGGACCCAGGGCATCCACTTTTCCTATCATCGCTATATGGTCAACCAGATTCGCGAGGCCTTTGGTTTTGAAGGCTGCCCCATAAGGCTCTTTTTCAAGGATCGAGAATAAATGAGTCTGTCCGGTCACCTTGAAGATCTGCAGTTGCGGGATCTGCTGCAAATTCTTTATTTAAGCCGCAACGATGGTCTGTTGCAGCTGCGTTGCGGCTGTGATCAGGCTGAGTTGTTGTTTAAGGAAGGTTTGGTGGTTTCCGCCTGGCGGCAGGGGACGGAACCTGCTCGTGGCCTGGCTGGCGCTCCCCCCGGGGCTGTCGATGAGGCCCTGTTGGTTCGGGCCCGACGACTGCAAAAAAACACGGTGCCCTTTCGCACCCTCGACCGTTTGCTCATTGAGGAATGTGATTTGACGCAGGAGAGCCTTTATTCGGCCCTGCGCTCCGTCGTAGTCGCACTTGTTCAGGATTTGTTCTGTTGGGATGGGGGGGATTTTTCCTTTCTGCCTGGTCCTTTAGCGGAGACCCTTCAACACGCCGCTTGTGGCGAGCATCTTTGCCTGGACACTGGGCTGAATGTGACTGAGCTGTCGTGTGAAGAGCCTGCAGTTTTATCTGCGTCCAATGATCTTCGGGCGACGGCGCCTGTGACAGATATGCAAGAAACGGCGAATAAGTCACAGTATTTTCCCTGTCAGGATGAACAGACCGCAGTTTTGTTGGTTGACGACGATCCTCAGATTGCGGTGCTGTTGGTCCAGGCTCTGGCCCAACAGGGTTTGGTCGCCCGTTCCTTTGGCAGCGGCGGCGAACTGCTTAGTGCTGTGCGTTCTGCCTGGGGGGACGGTCAGCATCCGTTGCTGATAATCGATCTGGTAATGCCCCGTCTGCATGGCGGCGGAATCCTTGGCGGCCTTGAATTGGTTGAGCAAGTTCGGTCTTTGAGGGCCGAGCAAGCGTGCCTGGTCTATAGCGATTATCCGTGTCATGAGGTAGAACAGCGCTTGCGTCAGTTGGGGGTCAACGAACTTCTGAATAAGCCATCGCAACAATCTCCGATTGCTGCTGAACGTTCTGATGTAGCTACAGAATTTTGTAACACATTGGCTTTAAAAGTAGCGGCTTTGTTAGAACAGTCCGCGACTACCAGCGCTGTGTCATCCCCTGCAGAGCCTTGTACTGTTCCATCTCCCGTTGAACCGGTAATGAAGCAGGCCGTGGCGATTCAAGGTACCGGAATAGGGGTGCTCAAAGGCATGCTCCAGGAATTGCAGACCGTTGAAAGCGGGGACCAGATTATGTTGCTGGTGCTGCGCTTCGCTACCGAAATATTGAACCGGGCGGTGTTGTTTTCTGTTGATAGGGATCGTATCGTCGGCCTCGGTCAGTTCGGCTATGGGGATGCTGAGCTTTCTGCGAACGAAATGGTCCGGCGCATCATCGTTCCTTTGACAGAGCCCAGTACCTTCAAAGAAGTCCTCGATCAGGCCGCCGTTCACTGCGGCCCCTTGGGAGAAGGGCACTGGGATACCTATCTGCGAGAGGAATTAGGGCTTTGCAGTAGCGGCGAAGTATTTATCGGGCCTCTGCTAAATGACGATAAGGTTGTGGCTCTACTATGCGGTAATAATCAGGACAGCCTTTGTGGAATAGAGGATCAGCTAGCCTTGGAGATATTTCTTCAACAGGCTGGAGCAGCCCTGGAAAATTTGCATATTGCCTATTAATTACGCAATTTGTAGGCTGTGCTGGGGAAATCCTTTGACAGCTAAAGTCGCTTTTATCTGGTTTTTATTTTGCGGGGCTTGCCTGCTGGACAAATGCTCTATTGTTGCCATAATAAGTTCGTCGTAAATCGTGACTCTATGTGAGCCATTCAAACGGATTTACTACCAGGCAAAATGTCAGCTTGTATTTTGTAGGATCGCCGGGGTACTGTCGGGCAACATTTCGTTTGCCTGCCCACTGCTTTGATGACGGCGACAGGTGACCTGGCGACTCTGTTGGTCTGAGGCCCAAAAAGGAGCTTCTTTGTGGAAAAGAACAAGATTTTGATCGTCGAGGATGAAGAAAGTCTGCTCAGATTGGAAAGTATTCTGCTGACTTCCAAGGGGTATGATGTCATCGGCGCCAGCAATGGCCAGCAGGCCCTCGATGCGGTTTTAGCCCATCGCCCCGATCTGGTGTTGTTGGACATCATGTTGCCGGAAATCGACGGTTTCGAAGTGTGTAGCCGGATCAAGAGCAATCCTGAAACCGAGCAAATTCCTGTCATCATGGTCACGGCTAAAAAAACCGGCGACGACATGGCCCGTGGTGAGGCCGTCGGAGCTGACTGGTATATCACCAAGCCCTTTAAATCGGCCATGGTCATCGAAACGATTCAACGTTTTCTGTCTTGATTAATCATTTGGGCACGGTCGCGTTAATGCCGGCATGGCAGCAGCCTGACGGTCTATTGTGTCACAGTTCCCGCCCTTAAGACCTTCCCCTTTGCGTTCCTGGCGGACCATTTCGTTTCCTACTTCGTTTCTAGGCGATCCGCCTCCAGTCGATCGAGTTGAGGTGATGGAAGGCCTTTTGGGAAAAGGGTTCTATGTTTCGTGGACCAAGGACTAATCCTTGACAATAGCCGGGGCTATTATGTTAAATATTGCAGGTTTGTACGCTCATTTTAGCGATTATTATATCGGACACTCTGAAGGAGGTTGCATTGGCTAAAGAAGAAGCGATTGAAGTAGAAGGCTCGGTTGTTGAACCGCTGCCTAATGCCATGTTTCGGGTCAAACTCGATAACGGGCATGTTGTCCTGGCGCATATTTCCGGCAAGATGCGTAAATTTTATATTCGTATCCTGCCCGGCGACCGGGTGACCGTCGAATTGTCGCCTTACGACCTGACCCGGGGCCGGATCACCTATCGCGAAAAATAATGGATCCGATAATGGCCCTTTGCCATAGGGATTTTGTTGCATAAAGGACCTTGCCTTGCCGCAGCATGTCCCGTCATAGGCCAAAGCTCAAGAGATTTATTCTTTCATGTGACGCCGGCGCTGGCCGGCTTTACTGTTTATATTTGACGGCCCCAATGGGTTGTGGAGGAACTATGCAAGAGCGCTACGATGCGGCTGCCATTGAACAGAAATGGCAACAGCAATGGGATGAGCAGCATACTTTTGCGGTACGGGAAGATCCCGAAAAACAGAAGTACTATCTGCTTGAGATGTTTCCCTATCCTTCGGGGCGTATTCACATGGGCCACGTGCGCAATTACTCCATCGGCGATGTGGTGGCAAGATTCAAGCGTATGCAGGGCTTAAATGTGCTCCATCCCATGGGCTGGGATGCCTTTGGAATGCCGGCGGAAAATGCGGCTATTCAGCATGGTACCCACCCGGCCAAGTGGACCTACGAAAATATCGCCCATATGCGTTCACAGCTTAAAAAGATGGGCTTTGCCTATGATTGGCAGCGAGAGTTCGCTACCTGCGACGTTGATTATTATCGTTGGGAACAGTTGATCTTTCTTAAGATGTTCGAAAGAGGCCTGACCTATAAAAAGAGTTCCTTCGTTAACTGGTGCGAACCATGCCAGACGGTGCTTGCCAACGAACAGGTCGAGGACGGCCGCTGTTGGCGCTGCGACTGCGAAGTTGAGCAAAAAGAACTGGAGCAATGGTTTTTTAAAATAACCGACTATGCCCAAGAACTGCTTGATGAAACCTATAACCTCAGCGGTTGGCCTGAGCCTGTACTGACCATGCAGCGCAACTGGATCGGCCGCAGCACAGGCTGCGAGATCGATTTTGCGGTGGATAATTCCGACGCGAGCATCAAGGTCTTCACCACGCGCCAGGATACCCTGTACGGGGCTACCTTTATGAGCCTGGCGCCAGAACATCCCATGGCCCTGGAACTGGCTTCAGCGGAACAGCGATCGGCCGTGGAGGCCTTTATCGCCAAGGTACGGTGCCAGGATAAAACTAAACGGGTCAGTGGCGAATACGAAAAAGAGGGAATCTTTACCGGCGCCTACTGCATCAACCCGGTAACCATGCAGCGGATCCCTGTGTATCTGGCTAATTTTGTGCTGATGGATTATGGCACTGGCGCTGTTATGGCCGTGCCCACCCACGATCAACGGGACTTTGAGTTTGCTGGCAAATACGACATCCCTTTGCAGGTTGTTATTCAGCCTGAAGGGGAGACCTGCGACACGGCAACCATGACCGAAGCCTGGACTGGCTCCGGACAGATGGTTAACTCGGGCCCCTTTGACGGCCTCGCCAACGAAGCCGCCAAGGAGAAGATTGCCGAGTATCTTGAGGAGCAGGGTATCGGTCGTAAAACCGTTAATTTCCGCCTGCGCGACTGGGGGGTTTCCCGTCAGCGTTACTGGGGAACACCGATCCCGATTCTATACTGCGAACAGTGCGGTGCGGTACCGGTCCCGGAAGATCAGTTGCCGGTAGTGTTGCCTCAGGATGTCTCGGTTTCCGGTGAAGGAGGCAGCCCACTGGCCCGCCATGAGGCCTTTCTTTATGCCGATTGTCCGCAGTGCGGTGGCAAGGCGCGGCGTGAAACGGACACTTTCGATACTTTTGTCGAAAGTTCCTGGTATTTTGCCCGTTACGCCTGTCCCCAATTCAACGATGGTCCCATTGATCCTTCGGCTGCTAATTACTGGCTGCCCGTCGATCAATACATCGGTGGTATTGAACATGCGGTTATGCATTTGCTCTATGCCCGCTTTTTCACTAAGGTGCTGCGGGACTTGGGCATGATGTCCGTAGACGAACCCTTTCGTAATCTGCTCACCCAGGGCATGGTTTGTAAGGAAACCCGTTCCTGTCCTGAGCATGGTTGGCTCTTCCCCGAAGAGGAAGTAGACGGTTGTTGCAGCAAATGTGGTCAAAAGGCAATACTCGGGCGCACTGAGAAAATGAGCAAGTCGAAGAAGAATGTTGTTGATCCAGATCAGCTCATCAGTCGTTTTGGTGCCGATACTGCTCGTCTCTTTTCACTGTTTGCTGCACCGCCAGAAAAAGATCTGGAGTGGAACGAACAGGGGGTTGAAGGTTGCTATCGCTTCCTGAATCGTGTCTGGCGTGCGGTTTATGACAACCTTGAGGTTGTGGCAATACCTGCTTTGGCTGCTGACGTTGATGCTGCTGGAAAAGCTCTGCGCCGTCAAACCCACCGTACTATCAAGAAGGTCACCGAGGATATCGATGGTAGCTTCCATTTCAATACGGCAATCTCTGCAGTGATGGAGTTGGTTAATGCCATCTACGGGTTCGATGCCAAGGAGCAGTGCCCTGGCGTGGTGCGAGAGGCTCTGGAGGCAGTGGTGCTGCTGTTGGCACCCTTTGTACCTCATTTCAGCGAAGAACTTTGGCTGGAACTCGGCCATGCCTCTGGGGTGGAGCAGGCCGGTTGGCCAGCCTTTGATCCGGCAGCTTTGGTGGAAGATGAGAAAACCATTGTCGTGCAGGTTAATGGTAAAGTGCGCGGCAAGGTAACCGTGTCAGCCGATGCGACTGAAGAGGCCCTGCAGTCTGCGGCCTTGGCAGAAGATAACGTAGTTCGATTTATCGAAGGCAAGACCGTACGTAAGGTGATTGTGGTACCTGGTCGCTTGGTTAATGTGGTGGTCTCATGAACCGTTCACTCGTCCTGGTGATTCTACTTGCTCTGGTGCTGTCCGCGTGCGGCTACCGACTGCAGGGGCGTTCCGATGCCTTGCCGGGAGATGTACGTAGCCTCTATGTAGAACTGTTCCGCAACGACAGCTACGAGCCCTATTTGGAAAATTCCGTCACCAATGAGGTGGTGGGGCGGTTTGCTCGCCATGATCGGTTGGAACTCGTGGAAGATGCTTCACTGGCCGAAGGTATTCTTGGTGGCCGCATCGTTGGTTACTCCAATTCTGCCTTATCCTATAATCAGGATGATAATATCGCCGAATATCGCTCCAAGATGACCGTTAAGGCTGTATTGCGCCGTGTCGGCAACGGTGAAGTATTATGGAAAGGGTCCGTGGTTTGGCAGGAAGATTATCCGGTGAGTAGCGACAAGACCGTGCAGGACGATCGCGAACAGGCCGCTATACAGGAAATCAGTCAGCGCTTGGCCGATGAACTTTTCTCCCACATGATCGATAATTTTTGAGCATGCTATGGCAAGCAAGCTGATGACTCTCGGCGATTTGAAAAAGGCCTTCAAGGCACGGCAGTTTCCAAGCTTATTGTTGCTTTATGGGGAGGAGCGCTTCTTTTTAGAAGAAACTCTGGAAGAATTATTGCAACTGACGGTTCCCAGCGAAAGTCGTGACTTCAATTACAATCTGTTCCATGGCAAATCGGCCCGCGGCGCCGAGATTTATGACAGCGCCCGTACCTTTCCTGTCTTCAGTGCCCTGCGGTTGGTGGTGGTACGGGACGCCCATTTGCTACCTGCCGCCGAACTAGAGCAGTTGTTGCCCTATTTGCAGGATCCGGTGGCCGAAACAGTGCTGGTGCTAACTGCGGACAAGGTCGATGGACGGCGCAAATTTTACCAGCAGTTTAAAAAACGCGGTAATTTGGTCGAATTCAAGAAATATTATGAAAATCAGATTCCAGGTTTTATCCGGGATCGAGCTATGTCGAGGGGGGTGGCCTTTGCCGAAGAGGCAATGGCGCTATTTTGCCGAAGGGTCGGCAGTAATCTGCAGGAAATCGTCGGTGAACTTGAGAAACTGGCTACCTACCTCGGTGAACGCACACTGGTCGATGTTGACGATGTTCGGGCGATCGTTTCTGACACGCACATCGACAGTGTCTTTGAATTGACCGATGCTATAGGCCGGCAGAACTCATCGCGAGCTCTGTCGCTGCTTAACCGACTGCTGGCAGATGGGACGGCGCCTCTGGTAGTATTGGCAATGATGGTCCGACATTTTCGCCAGATGTGGAAAGCTCGCTATCTACTCGATCAGCGCGTCGGAAATAAGGAGGTCGCCCGTGGGGTTGGAATCAATCCCTATTTTCTTGATGGCTTGCTGCAGCAGGTCCGGGTCTTTCCAGCATCGCACTATCAAGGGATTTTTGAGCAGTTGCTTGAAGTCGATCTGGCTCTAAAGTCGAGCGGAGCCAACGCCTCTGCCCTTCTGCAAGGGTTGGTTCTGAGGATTTGTCAAACAGAACGTTCTGTATAAAAAAAGGGGCTGCAATGCAGCCCCTTTCTGTATTTTTCGCTAACCTTGTTCGATCAGGCCAGAGTGTTGACCAATTTGTTCAGGCGCGAGATCTTGCGGCTGGCAGTGGATTGGTGGATGATTCCTTTGGTAGCCGCTTTGTCAATGTAGGGAACGGCACGGTTCAGAGCGGTTTGGGCTGTCTCTTTTTCACTGTTGGCAACGGCCGTACGGACCTGCTTAACGAAGGTGCGCATGGTGGTGCGAATATGAGTGTTGCGGGCAGTACGGACAGCAGTTTGTTTATTTCGTTTGATTGCGGATTTGTGATTAGCCAATGTGGTTGTCCTCCAGTTTGATAAATTGGTTCGCCAGCTGTGCTGGTGTGTTGAATTGAGCTATTTATAGCATTTGCAGTAGTCATCGTCAAGATAAGAAAATAACAATGCTGTCTATGTAATGATCGTAAATTCAGTAGTTTAGACGAACATTGTGTTGAATTATAATATTTTCATCACTTTGCTGATCGGTAGCGCAGGGGATTGAGCATATGTCGGAAAAAAGGCAGATATCGGCAGCGACAGCCGTCATGGGCGCAGCGACCGGCTTAAGTCGCATCGCTGGACTGGTGCGCGACATGGTGGTTGCAAGCCTATTTGGTGCTGGTTTTGGCACAGATGCTTTTTTCATGGCCTTTACCATACCCAATCTATTGAGGCGTTTCTTTGCCGAAGGCGCATTGACCGCTGCTTTTGTACCGACATTTTCCAAGGTTTTCCATAAGCAGGGGGCGGACGAAGCACGCCGTGTCGCAAATATATGCTGGACTTTGTTGTTGTTAGTTATGGCAGCTGTAACGCTGCTGGGGATTTGGGCGTCACCAGTTATTGTGCGAGCAATTGGGGCCGGTTATGGAGCTGTGGCTGGTAAACTGGTGCTGACAGACTTTCTTAACCGATTGATGTTTCCCTATATCTTTTTTGTCAGCCTTTTGGCCTTGATCACGGGCATTCTAAATGTACTTGGACACTATTTTTTCCCGTCCTTTTCCACGGTATTATTAAATATCAGTATGATCGTTTGCGCCGTGTTGCTGGCACCGCTTTTTCCTCTACAACCTATTGTCGCCCTGGCCATTGGGGTTTTGGTCGGTGGTCTGCTGCAGTTGGTCATTCAGTTTCCCGTACTGCGCAGCAAGGGGATTCGCCTTCGCTTAGATTTTAATTTTAGGCACCCGGCGGTTATAAGGGTAGCCCGATTGATGCTGCCCGGTCTGGCCGGAGTGGCCATATATCAAATTAATGTTGTGGTTTCCCGTTTGCTCGCATCTTTTCTCCCTGAGGGAAGCGTGTCCTATCTCTATTACGGTCAGCGCCTATTCGAATTACCTCAGGGGATATTTGTTGTCTCCCTGGCCCAGGCCGTCTTGCCGGCCATGAGTCGACAGGCGGCAGACGGTGATAGTGCAGGGCTAAAAGAGTCGCTCCGTTTCTCTTTGGTGCTGATCACCATCGTCACATTGCCCGCTGCGGCCGGCCTCATAGTTTGTGCCGTACCAGTATACAGCTTGTTTTTTATGCGAGGCGCCTTCAATTATCAGGATGTCTCGCAGACTGCCATGGCCCTGTGCGC
The DNA here is from genome assembly GCA_001751225.1 of Desulfuromonadales bacterium C00003107. GTDB lineage: Bacteria > Desulfobacterota > Desulfuromonadia > Desulfuromonadales > Syntrophotaleaceae > Syntrophotalea_A. The sequence goes on from MAXT01000081.1 coordinate 19,374, forward strand.
TTATGCTCCCGGCTTGCTGTTCGTCGGCGTGAGTCGTATTCTGGTGCCGACCTTTTATGCTCTGCAGGATACCCGTACCCCGGTCTTGGTTTCCTTCTGGACCTTGGTTGTGAATGCCTTGCTCGGGTTATTGCTCATGGGGCCATTACGCCATGTAGGGCTGGCCTTGGCCCTGAGTCTGTCGTCAGTGTGCAATTGTGTGCTGCTTGGTTGGTTCCTGCGACGCAAAATTGGTCCATGGGGTTTTGTCGCTATCGGCGGTTCGCTGCTAAGGGCGTTGCCGGCCACGCTGGCCATGGCCGCCGTAGCCTGGCTGATACTACAGTCCGTCGATTGGCAGACAGGTGGATGGTCATTCGCCAAGCTGTTAGCTCTGGGAGGCGCTGTCGGTGCAGGAATGGTGATTTATTGTGGAGTTTGTCTTTTATGTGGCGTCACGGAAATCCGTGATGGGTTGCGATTGGTCGGGCGCAAGTTCGGTTTCGTCGGGAAAGTCTAATAACCTCTTGGTCGTATATCCGGTGCTTTGGGTTTTACCCTTTTGAGTTATTGCGAGTTGACGGTAGGGGAGGCTATATTTTTCCCCGGTAATTTCTTTCTCCATTATCTAGACCGGGGGGCTCCCCACTTTTTCCAACACAGTTAACGGGCTGTTTCTCTCGTCACTGCGACTATCGCTGACGGCTTTGGAAAAAAATAGCGCCGCATACTGAAAGAGCTTGACATGACTGGGGTTACTTCGGTATAAATTGCCTCGTTGTTGGGACATAGGCGCGTAGCTCAGTGGGAGAGCACTACACTGACACTGTAGGGGTCGGCGGTTCAATCCCGCCCGCGCCTACCAACATCTACAAACGACGACTCGCACCGATCGAGGCATCTCCGGATGCCTCTTTTTATTCGTGGAGAAGACTATCGATATGCTGCGCGTAGAATTACCAGACGGCTCGGTTAAAGAGGTTCCCGTAGGAAGCACCGTAAAGGAAGTTGCTGAAGGAATCGGAGCCGGGTTGGCAAGGCAGGCCATCGCCGGGAAAATTAACGGTCAGTTGACCGATTTGACCGCAGTTGTCGAAGATGGATGTCGGTTGGAGATTCTCACCCTTACTAGTTCTGAAGGGCTTGGGATATATCGCCATACTGCGGCTCATCTTATGGCTCATGCAGTCAAAGACCTGTTTGGTAAAGACGTTCAGGTAACCATCGGGCCTTCCATAGAAAATGGCTTCTACTACGACTTTTACACGGAGACCCATACTTTCTCGCCCGACGACTTCGAGCGCATCGAGCAAAAGATGCAGGAGTTGGCCAAGGCCAATCAACCGATAATCCGGCAGGAAGTCAGTCGCGACAGCGCTATTGAGTTGTTTCGCAGCCTTGGCGAAGATTACAAGGTGCGGCTTATTGAAGATCTGTCCGAACCGGTCGTTTCCCTTTACCGCCAGGGAGACTTTGTTGATCTCTGCCGCGGACCACATCTGCCCAGCACGGGCCGTATCAAAGCCTTTAAGCTGACCAGTGTGGCGGGTGCCTATTGGCGTGGCGATGAAAAGAACGCCATGTTGCAGCGTATCTATGCTACGGCTTTTCCGGACAAAAAACAGCTTAGATGTCATTTGGCTAAGCTGGAAGAAGCCCGCAAGCGTGATCATCGGCGGATTGGTAAGGAGTTAGATCTCTTTTCTTTTAGCGAAGAGGCTGGCGCCGGCCTGGTGCTCTGGCACCCTAAAGGGGCCATGCTGCGGACACTGCTTGAGGATTTTGAACGTAAGCAGCATCTAAAGCGGGGCTACGATCTGGTTCTCGGTCCGCAGATTCTAAAGACCGAACTGTGGCAAACCTCCGGGCATTACGAGAACTACCGTGAGAATATGTACTTTACCGAGGTAGACGGTCAGGGATACGGTCTCAAACCGATGAACTGTCTGGCTCATATGCTGATCTACAAGTCGCATATGCGCTCCTACCGCGATTTGCCGCTGCGCTATTTCGAACTTGGCACTGTGCACCGTCATGAAAAATCTGGTGTTCTGCACGGCTTGCTGCGGGTTCGGGGGTTTACTCAAGACGACGCCCATATTCTCTGTACTCCAGAACAGCTTGACGGTGAGATCAAGGGCGTGCTGCAATTTGTCCAGGACGTCATGGGTATTTTCGGCTTTGAATACGAGGTTGAAATCTCCACGCGCCCGGAAAAGTCGATCGGCAGTGACCAGGATTGGGAATTAGCTACTAACGCTCTGATGGGTTCTCTTAAAGATTCGGGGCTTGATTTTGAAATCAATGCCGGAGATGGCGCATTTTACGGGCCTAAGATCGACATCAAGCTCAAGGACGCTCTTGACAGGAAGTGGCAGTGTGCTACAATCCAGTGCGATTTTACATTGCCCGAGAGGTTTGACCTGAGCTATATCGGAGCCGATGGAGAAAAACACCGGCCGGTCATGTTGCATCGGGTTGTTCTTGGTGCCATTGAACGTTTTATCGGAGTGCTGATCGAGCATTACGCTGGGAACTTCCCTTTATGGATTTCCCCTGTTCAGGCAGTAATTGTTAATGTAACTGACAATCAGGCTGAATATTCCGAGCAGATCTGGCGCGAGCTGCGGGATGCCGGTATTCGGGTTGAGAAGGACCTGCGCAACGAAAAGCTGGGTTTCAAGATTCGCGAAGCTCAGATGGCCAAAGTTCCTTATATGCTGGTAATCGGCGATAACGAGATGGAGAGCGGAACTGTTGCTCCCCGTTACCGCACTGGCAAGAGTCTTGATCCCATGTCGGTTGCGGACTTTGTCCAGCATGTGCAGGACGAGTGTAGTCAATATCGTTAGGAGGTGTCACCATAGCTAAGCAAGAGACACGCATAAATCGTGATATCCGTGCCCGACAAGTTCGGGTTGTTGATGATGAGGGGGAATTGCTCGGTATTCTTACCGTTCCCGAAGCCCTTGCTGTTGCCGACGAACATGGTCTCGACCTCGTCGAGGTTTCGCCCAATGCCGATCCGCCGGTATGTCGCATTATGGACTACGGCAAGTACAAGTATCAGGCAAGCAAGCGGGCAGCCGAGGCAAAGAAGAAGTCAGCCAAGGTTGAGGTCAAAGAAGTCAAGATGCGACCTAAGACTGAGGAACATGACTTCCAAGTCAAGTTGCGCAATGCCCGTCGTTTTCTTGATGATGGCAACCGCGTCAAGGTGACAGTGATGTTTCGTGGCCGGGAGGTTACTCATCCCGAGTTTGGCCGTAGGTTGATGGAGAAACTTGCTACGCAGGTAGCTGACATCGCTGTGGTGGAAATGCACCCACGAATGGCTGGTCGTTTTATGACTATGGTGGTGGCACCTAAAAAATAAACGATTAACGGTCTTTGTCGCAATCGTAAGGCGCGGAAGCGACTATAGCAATACAGTCCGTTGTCGATAGCAAACGTTCAAGGAGATGTACTCATGCCAAAAATTAAAACTAATCG
>MAXT01000082.1 GCA_001751225.1 Desulfuromonadales bacterium C00003107
GCTTTGTCGGGTTTGCAACAAACCACAGAGATGTTTTACCACTAATTCAATGCTGTATTTACAGGGCGCAAGGGTTAACCTTCCCTCCCATCTGCTGGAGCTAGGTAGTGTCCATTCGGGACCTCTGGATGGACACAGTGCCGTTTTCATATGGGAAACGAGCAATTTTTTCCAAGGTCAAGGAAATCAAGCACTTGCGCGGAGGCGTAGCTGTTTACGCCGCACCATTCCGCAGGACAGCGAAATGGGACAGCCTCTGGCTGCCCGAAGGGCGAGGGCCAGGGATGGCCCGAGTCACAAGCAAGCGTGCGGATTGACGCCGAGATTGGGGAAAAGGGCCATTTCCTGATGAAAACGAGGTAACTGCCTTATTCTCCAAACAGTTCCGTCGACAAATAACGCTCGCCGGTATCGGGCAGAATCACCACAATCCGCTTACCCTTCATTTCTTCCCTTGTCGCCAATTGCAGCGCGGCATGGACCGCAGCACCGGCGGAGATACCAACCAGCAGTCCCTCCATCCGGGCCAGATCTCGAGCAACGGCAAAGGCCTCCTCGGCAGCGACGGTGACCACCTCATCGATGACTTCACTATTTAGCACCTCGGGCACAAAGCCGGCACCGATACCCTGCAATTTATGCTGCCCAGGGACTCCACCGGACAGAATTGCCGACTCGACAGGCTCCACCGCCACCATGCGAATCTGGGGATTACGCTCTTTGAGGGCCTCTCCGATACCGGTAATGGTACCGCCGGTACCGACTCCGGCCACCACCATATCGACCCGGCCATCGGTGTCAGTCCAGATTTCTTCAGCGGTGGTCCGTCGATGCACCGCCGGATTGGCAGGATTGCTGAACTGCTGTAAAAGCACTGAACGGGGTGTGTCAGCTGCTAACTTCTCGGCCGCTTTTATGGCACCGGTCATGCCCTTGGCCCTAGGAGTCAACACCACGGTCGCACCATATTGTTTCAACAGGTTGCGCCGTTCAACACTCATCGACTCGGGCATAGTCAGTATCAATTTATATCCGCGGGCCGCCGCCACCATCGCGAGCGCAAGGCCGGTATTACCACTGGTCGGTTCGATGATTACCGAACCTTTTTTAAGCACTCCGCGGGTCTCGGCATCCTCAATCATACTCAGGCCAATACGGTCCTTAACGCTGCCCCCTGGATTAAAATATTCCAGTTTAGCCAGGACCTCACCACAACCTTCACTATTGATGGCTCCGAGGCGCACCAGCGGCGTTCCCCCGATGAGCTCGGTGACACTATCGTATATATTCATGAACAACTCCCTGCAACTGCGGTTGACGCACTATAAGTTTTTGCAATGCATTAAAGTTGATGCTTTCGCAAAAAGTCAGGAGATGGCTAAGCAAAAATTTCGACCTACAAGGCGTAGTGGTTTTTCAGGGGTGAAGGCATACATATAGTATGTCGAAGTCCTGAAAAAGCGCTGCAACGCTGTAGGGCGGACTTTTTGCGACGCCATCAAAGTTGGTTCAGCGCTTGTTCAAGGTCGGCAATAATATCGTCTATATGCTCAAGACCAACGGAGAGACGAATGAAATCAGGCGTGACTCCACTCGCAAGTTGTTCCTCCGAAGACAGTTGCTGATGGGTTGTCGAAGCCGGATGAATAACCAGCGATTTGGCATCCCCGATATTGGCCAGCAGCGAATGAAGCTGCAGTTTGTCGATAAATGTTTTACCTTCGGCGATGCCGCCGTCCTTGATACCAAAGCCGAGAACCGCACTGTAATGACCATATTTGAAGGTCTTTTTCGCGATTTCGTAAGATGGGTGATCAGGCAATCCGGGATAGTTCACCCACCCCACCTTCGGATGGTTCTGCAGATACTGGGCGACTTTCAAAGCATTCTGGCTGTGTCGCTCCATGCGCAGGTGCAGCGTCTCTAGCCCCTGCAACAGCAGGAAGGCGTTAAAAGGACTGAGAGCAGGACCGACGTCGCGCAATAGCTGAACCCGGACCTTGATGATGTAAGCCAGGTTACCTAAGGCTTCAACAAAATTGATGCCGTGATAACTGGGATCGGGCTCCGACAGTTGCGGAAACTTACCGTTACCCCAGTCGAAGTCGCCGCCGGAGACGATCACGCCACCGATAGAGGTGCCGTGGCCGCCAATGAATTTGGTCGCTGAATGCACGACGATGTCGGCGCCATGAGCCAGAGGGTTAACCAGAAAGGGCGACGCAACGGTATTATCGATCACCAAGGGCACGCCATTTTCATGGGCGATGGCGGCCACCGCCGCTATATCCAAAGTATCTAATTTAGGATTACCGAGGGTTTCGGCAAAGACCGCCCGAGTCTTGTCGTTGATGGCACAGCGAAAATTCTCTGGATCGCTGGGATCGACAAAACGAACCGTCAACCCCAGCTGCGGCAGGGTGTAACGAAACAAGCTGTAGGTACCACCATAGAGACTGGTCGAAGCGACAATCTCGTCACCAGCATGGGCCAGGGTCAACAGCGCCAGGGAGATGGCCGACTGACCGGAGGCCACCGCCAGAGCGGCCACCCCGCCTTCCAGAGCGGCGACGCGCTTTTCCAGAACGTCGGTGGTCGGATTCATCAGCCGAGTATAGATGTTGCCGAATTCTTCCAGGCCAAAGAGCCGCGCGGCATGGTCGGCGTCGTCAAAGACGTAAGACGTTGTCTGATAGATCGGTACAGCTCGGGATTTAGTAGTCGGATCGACTTCCTGGCCGGCATGCAGAGCCAGCGTTTCGGCCCGATAGTTAAGTGAATCGCTCATGATATGGTCCCCTTATGTGACGAATAAATAGATAAAGTTATTTTTACTATCACCGCGGCGGAAAGCGTCTGCCTCAGAATGGTACGTCTTCCGTCTCCATGGCCAACAGATCTATATGCAGTTTTCGATGGCGCAACAGTTCCCCTTCGCCGCTGATGATCTTGCACACCTCAGCCACCTGGAAACTAGCGGCTGCCCCTGGTGTAAAGGACGGATTACCAAGCTGGCTCTCGACGCCCGGGCTGTCATCGGCATGGCCGTAAAGTTTCTCGATGATGTTATCCCCGGGGAACTGAGTACTCACATGACCGTACCATCCGGCAATCGCTCCGTGTACCAGGGGTATGCCCAAATCCCGACAGACAATATCCAACGCCTTACGCGCGGCAACATTATCCACGGCATCGACAACGACGTCGGCATCCGCGACCAGAGTGGGTCCGTTATCCCCATCGAAGGCCTTTTCAAAAGCCACCAGGGTCACTGCCGGATTGATGTCGTTGACTCGAGCCTTAGCCGTCAGTGCTTTGGAATGTCCGAGCAACCGGGGCGAAGACAGAATCTGCCGGTTGAGGTTGTGTTCTTCAAAAATATCGGGGTCGATGGCGATGATGCGACCAACCCCTAGCCGCGCTAACTGCTCGATGACATAGCCTCCGAGGCCCCCGCAACCGATCACCGCGACACAGCTGCAAAACAACTTGTGTTGCTGTGCCGTGCTGAGCATTTGGCGGTTACGTTGATATCGACCCGGCAGCCAGCCGGCTTTCAGCATCGCATCTTCCACTTCTCCCAGAGTCATGGAAAACTTATCGGCAGCAAGCACCTGACTTTTCCAGGGGATAAGATCCCCTGAGGCCTCAGCAGCAAAAAACTCGTCTAATGCACTCATCTACAGTCTCCTCCCACCAGGGGGAAAAAGGACAGGGTATCACCTTCGTTCAGTGGCAAACTCTTACCAACATGGCGGGTGTTGAGTAATATGGACCCCAACTTGTGATTGGGCAGGTGCAAGTCTTGAATCACCTCACCAACAGTTGTTAAATCGGCGTACTCCCGCTGGGATTCCTCAAAGCGTCCTTTGCGAAATGCGGCAAACAATTTAACCGTCACCCTCATGTCTTTCTCCTCGTAGTGGTCGTCTACAACCGATGTCCCATGCTCAGCCCAACAATCCTCGGGCACAAACCCGACTTCCTTACGTGTTTATTATTTTGGTTATTGACCATTCCTGTCAAGTTCTATTTTTAAGAAAACTATGATTTCAGGAAACCACCAATGCCTTAAACAAGTCTAAGCTATCACCCGGACTTTGCAAGTCCAGCAATTTTCAGGCAGACTTCGCACACATCGACTGCGGCCACTCCATATTCCTGTATTTTTTTGTTGACTGACTTGCTGTGGTTTGTGTAATTTATTATCTAAGATTATTCAAAAGAAGGCTCTGCACTCTCTCACCAACGGCAAATCAGAACACAACAGGAAGGAAACCCAATGGAGCGCAACAAGATTCTTGAATGGCTGAAAACAGATGACGAAGGGAAATTAGAGGCCTTGTGGCAGCAGGCAGACCAGGTACGAAAAGGTAACGTTGGGAACAACGTGCACTTGCGCGGCCTGCTGGAATTTTCTAACAACTGTTCTCGTGACTGCCACTATTGCGGACTAAGAGCAGGCAATCGTAATATCGAGCGCTACCATATGCCTGAAGAAGAAATCATGGACTGCGTACAAGAAGGATCCGATTACAAATACGGCACCGTAGTGCTGCAATCGGGAGAAGACTTCACGCTGAATGTGGAATGGATGGCACAGTTGATTCGGCGTATTAAACAGGAAACTCCCCTGGCGGTAACCCTCAGCCTTGGCGAACGAAGCCGAGAAGAGCTGGCCCTGTGGCGTCAAGCCGGTGCCGACCGTTATCTGCTCCGTTTCGAAACTTCCAACGAAGTACTTTACCAGCGCATCCACCCTGCCCGCCCGGGTAGCGACAGCAACCGAATCGGCCTGCTGCGTACCATCTCTGAACTCGGTTATGAGGTTGGCAGTGGCGTCATGGTCGGTATTCCTGGTCAGACCTACGAGGATCTGGCCAACGATATTGAGTTGTTTCGAACCCTCAATCTGGACATGATCGGGGTCGGTCCCTTTATCGCCCACCACGAGACCATGCTTGGTCAGGCCGCTAAGGCGGAGACGATTATATCTTCTAATCAAGTACCCAACACCGAGCTGATGACCTACAAGGCCATTGCCTTAACCCGCATTCTCTGCCCCAGGGCCAACATTCCGGCGACCTCGGCTTTGGCCACTCTCAATACCCCGACGGGTCGCGAACTCGGTCTTTCTCGCGGCGCCAATATCGTTATGCCCAACCTAACCCCGAAAAAATACCGCGCCTTGTATGAAATCTATCCGGCCAAGGCTTGCATCGATGAAACAGCCGCCGATTGTCGGGCCTGCATGCAGGGCCGTATCCGCTCCATCGGACGGGATGTGGGCACCGGGCGCGGCGACTCGGCAAACCGCCAAGCCAGCTGACAAGATCCTTTCGGCCTAGAATCTCTGCTCTTTTGCCTGTCATGGATATATTAGGGACCGCCCCTCGGCGGTCCCGTGTTTGACCTCAAACACAATAAAACCCGTATTGATTGCGGGATTTTTTCCAGACTAACCTGACGAAGCGACTGTTGATTAAACCGTTGAAAGATCGATTGCTTTATGGTAACTATCAACAAATTTATCTGAAAGGAATACTGCATTGAGACTTTCCACCAAGAGCCGTTATGGCCTGCGAGCCCTGTTCGACATGGCCTACAATGCTGGCAGCTTGCCTATTCAGGTTAAGGAGATATCCCGCCGTCAGAATATCTCACCCCGCTACCTGGAGCAGATCTTTCAGAGTTTCAAAAAAGCCGGCATCCTCAAAAGCAAAAAAGGTCCTCAGGGCGGCTACTTTCTGGCTAAAAGACCGGCAGAAATCACCGTTCAGGATATCGTTGAGGCCGCCGAAGGCGATACCCTGTTGGTTAGTTGCACCTGTAAAAAACAAGACGACAAACCGACCTGCGACTTCAATGGCCAATGCGTCACTCAAACTGTTTGGCTCGAAGCAACCACTCTGCTCAACGACTACCTTTCCAGCCTGACTCTCATGACCCTCTGCGAGCGGGGTCAGGCCATGGGACTCAAGCGCGAATCGAATCACAAATTTATGTACTATATCTAGCCCCTTCTACGCCCTAATTTTCGTTTAGACAATCGACCATCAAGTGGCATGTAACCTGCGATCCCCCCGCTCGCTCCTACCTACTGCCCATTTTCTGAATATTTCTTTTTGACCAGTGGATTCTTTCCGTTACTCTATATAATGTTGAAAAGAAAAAACTGTTCTTTTGCTGTCTGTTGCGCCAGTCTTTGCATTCTATTTGATCACTGGAGGTTTGTACCAAATGAGCGATTGGAAACGATTTCTTGCCGACCCGGTCATCGCCTATTTCTCTATGGAAATTGGCCTCAGTGTCGACATTCCTACCTATAGCGGCGGTCTCGGCATACTGGCCGGCGACACCATCAAGGCCGCAGCCGACCTGCAACTGCCCATGGTCGCCATCACCCTGGCCAGCCGCAAAGGCTATTTCCGACAATCGATCGATGGACAAGGCTGGCAACAGGAATCGCCCAGCGAATGGGCACCTGAAGAGCTTCTGGAACTTATGCCGGTAAAGGCCCTGGTCTCTATTGAAAATCGAGACGTCAAGATCCAGGCCTGGCTTAAAAGGGTCAAGAGCCCCACCGGCGGCGAAGTGCCGGTGTTTTTCCTGGATACGGATATCGAGGGCAACCAACCTCAGGATCGAGCTATAACCGATCATCTCTATGGTGGCGACAACGAATACCGCCTCAAGCAGGAGATCGTGCTAGGCATTGGCGGCGCCCGTATCATCGCCGGGCTCGGCTTTCGGGTACGCAAGTATCACATGAACGAGGGCCACGCCAGCCTGCTGACCCTGGAACTACTCAACCGCACCCGGCGTCCGGTAGAGGACACCTGGGATGAACGGAACTCCTGGGAGCCGCGCAAGGTCCAGCAGCAATGCGTCTTTACCACTCACACCCCGGTAACGGCCGGCCACGACCGCTTTCCTTATGACATGGTGAAACGAGTGTTGGGAGAAGATGTGCCGCTCTTCCTGCTACAGGAACTGGGCGGTAAAGACGAGCTCAACCTGACCATGCTGGCCTTGAACCTCAGTCGTTACGTCAACGGTGTGGCTAAAAAACATGGCGAGGTCTCTCAGGCCCTGTTTCCTGGGTTCGAGATTCACGCCATCACCAACGGCATTCACCCTTTTACCTGGGCCTCGCCCTATATGGTCAAGCTGTTTTCACGGTACTTTCCGAGTTGGGGTACCGAACCGGAACTGCTGGTGCGGGTCGACGCTATTCCCGACCAAGAGATATGGGAAGCCCATACCGGCGCCAAGGCCATGCTCTTTCAGTATGTCGCTGAGACGACAGGCATTCAGCTCGACCCGGAATTGCTTACCATCGGTTTTGCCCGCCGGGTTGCGACCTACAAGCGAGGAAATCTGATCTTTTCTGATATCGAACGCCTGTTAAAGATCGGCCGGGGGAAAATCCAGCTGCTGTTTGCCGGCAAGGCCCATCCCCATGATCAGCCAGGTAAAGAGATCATTCACACCATCATAGGTGAAATCGAAAAGCTGCGGGGTCAGATCGAGATCGTCTATCTGGAAAATTACGATATGCAACTGGCCACTCTGCTGATCCCAGGGGTCGATCTGTGGCTCAACAATCCCATGCGCCCCCTAGAGGCTTCGGGAACCAGCGGCATGAAGGCCGCCCTCAACGGCGTGCCCAATTTCAGCGTACTGGACGGCTGGTGGATCGAGGGCCATATCGAAGGGATCACCGGTTGGTCCATCGGCCCGCCGCCTCACGGTAATTCGACAGATCAGAACCACCACGATGAAGATATTCATGATCTCTACGACAAATTGGAAACCGTCATTCTGCCCCTCTACTATGAGGATCGACCGGGCTGGATTCGGGTGATGAAAAATGCCATCGGTAAAAACGCCTATTACTTCAACACCCAGTCGATGATGCGCCGTTACGTCACCGAAGCTTACTTTCGCTAAGCCACCAAGGGCCGCCGTTCAGGCGGCCTTTTTTTAATGCTGTTACAGTCAAACTTCCCATCTGGGTAAGGCCGCTAACTCACAACTGCGGATACTGCTCCATCCTCTTCTGTGAGAACAGCCTTCAACCCCACAAACAATCCCATTCAGCCCCCCTGATACTGCGCAGCAATGAAACGGTTGACGCCTTTCCAATCAGCCGATAAAATGCCTGCCATCTCTTATCCGCAGCAAAGGACCATCATGCATATACTTGATATTTTCTCCGCCAACCCAACCACCTTTTCCTTTGAGTTTTTTCCGCCCAAAACGGATAAGGCAGCGAACAGGCTTTACGAGACCATTCGCCAGCTGGAACCATTAAAGCCGCATTTTACCTCAGTGACCTACGGCGCCGGCGGTACCACCCGGGAACGGACTCACGAACTGGTAATGCGCATCCAGGAGCAGACCGCGCTCGACCCCATTCCGCACCTGACCTGTGTCGGCAGTTCTGCAGCAGAGATTGAACAGATCCTCACCACCTATGCCGAGGCAGGCGTCAGCAATATTCTGGCCCTGGCCGGTGATCCTCCCCCCGAGCAGCCGAACTATGATCGATCGCAGGATGCGTTTCCCCAGGCTGCCGATCTGGTGCGTTACATCCGCCAGTTCAACGAGCGGGGTCTGCATCCCGACAAACGTGGATTCGGCATCGGTGTGGCGGGCTTCCCTGAAGGACATCCCAGCACTCCTAACAGACTGTTGGAAATGGATTATCTCAAGGCCAAGGTCGATGAAGGAGCGGACTACATCTGCACCCAGCTCTTTTTCGACAACCGAGACTTTTACGATTTTCGCGAGCGTTGCCTGCTCGCCGGCATCACTGTGCCCATCATTGCCGGCGTGATGCCCATTGCCTCTATCGAAGGCATGAAGCGAATGGCCGACCTGGCTGGAGGCACCCGCTTCCCCGCCGCCCTGCTGCGTTCTATACAACGTTGTCAGGACGATGCCGAGGCCGTACGCAACATCGGTATTCACTGGGCCACCGAACAATGCCGCGACCTTCTGGATAATCAAGTCCGGGGCATTCACTTCTATACTCTCAACAACTCCGATGCTACCAAGCTGATCTTCCTTCGGCTAGGTCTCAAAACCCAATAAAAAAACCGCCTGAAAACTGAGTTTTTCAGGCGGTTTATCAGTCTAATTATAACAACACTCTAAAATGAATTTTGGGTCAATGAAGTAATGCCTCCAAGGTTCCAGCCAGGGCGGTAAAGACATTATAGCTCGGCAAAACGCCTTCCCGAATACCCTCCAGCAAATGACGATAGCTGGACAGCTGGCTTGGCCGGGCACTGAAAAAGGCCCTTTGGTCACCAGCATTCTTGTTCCAGACGGCCAAAGACAAACTGAAGCTCAACTCGGCAAATTTATCCAGTAGCGTTCGACGGGCCAAGCGGTCCCATGAGCTGCTGACCGGCACCTGTTGAAGGCGTTGCTCCAGAGTCGCCAGCTCAAGAAAGTTACCTACTTCAGCATAGAGCCGAGTGGCTGTGTCCAAATCCTGGCCGACCTTGTTCGCCAGGGAAACCACGGGTAGAAAATGACGAAGCAGGGGCAATAAAACCACCCGCCAGGCATGCTCCTCGCTAATCCCCAGATCACTCAGACGCTTTTGCTCTCCTTCTATTGCTTGCCGCGTTGCCATCGGTAACAACTGCTGCTGAACTGCGATAAAGACCTCTAAATCCTTTGCCAGTTTACTCAGCAGCGGTTCCTCTGGCACAATCGACATGTCCTGGAGCAAACTCCAGCGGCTCAGAGCCTCAAGGCAGGATTCAAGGCGGTGCAGAAGTCGATACTGTTCAGCAGGAGGTAATCCGCTATCGAGAGTGGCGATCTGCCGTCGCAACGAAGCCCCTTCCAGCAACACATCTAAAGCCAGGTAGACCGAGGCCAGATCAGCTGCGGCAGCACCGGTCTCTGCTGTCAGCCGATGGATGAAAGTACAACCGGCCTGATTGACCAGGGCATTAGTTATGGCGGTCGCCGAAATTTCTGCAGCTAAGGGATGCTTGACTAAAAGACCAGCAAAGCGATCCTGAAGTAGTCGCGGGAAATAATCGACAAGATATTTTTCACTGATCGGCTGTTCCGGCAGGCTGCTGTTCAGCAGCTTCTGCACTAAATAGCTCTTGCTATAGGCCAGCACTACAGAAAGCTCTGGACGGGTTAGCGACTTATATCCACGAGTCTGTAACTTTTCCGTGGTCGGCAGCGATTCGCCCTGTCGATCGAGAAGGCCGGCATTCTCCAGATGCTCTATCAGCGCCATAAAGGGTGCCGGATCATCTTCACAACGCTGCTTGTCGAGACTCAGGCAGAGGCTTTGTCCGTAACAATCAGCCAGTACCGCTTCGCTGACAGCCTCGGTAAGGTCCTCCAGTAAATCATCCCGCTCCTCGCAACAACCAAGGACACCCTGCTCTTGCAGTTGCAGCAACAGGATTTTGATATTCACCTCATGATCAGAACAGGCCACGCCACCGGCATTGTCGATACCATCGGTATTGATTCTCCCTCCGGCTAAAGCATAATCGATTCGAGCCTGTTGAGTAAAACCGAGGTTGCCACCCTCCCCGACCACAGGCACACGCAGCTGTTGGGCATCGACCCGCACCCCGTCATTAAGCCGATCACTGACCTGCTGATGGGTTTCGCTACCACTCTTGACATAGGTACCGATACCGCCATTCCATAACAGATCTGCAGGAGCTGTCAGCAACAACCGAATCAGACTGGGACCATCCGTCGAGGCATGAGAGACACCCAGCCAGCGACGTATTTCAGCAGAAAGAGAAATTTCCTTGGCTTCTCTGGAGAAGACGCCGCCTCCCGGAGAAATAAGTTCCAGGTTGTATTCGTCCCAGCCTAAACGCAAATTGTAGAGTCGCTGCCGCTCGGCAAAAGAACGACCCACATCAGGATCAGGGTCAATAAAGATATGCCGATGGTTGAAAGCGGCCTGCAACCTTATTTTCTGGGAGCGCAACATACCGTTACCGAATACATCTCCCCCCATATCACCGATGCCGATTACCGATATCGGCTGCCGTTGAATATCGATCCCCATCTCGCGAAAGTGTCGCTGCACACAGACCCAGGCTCCGCGAGCGGTTATACCTAGTTTTTTGTGGTCATATCCATGGGAGCCACCACTGGCAAAGGCATCACCAAGCCAATAACGATAGTCCTCCGCTATGGCATTGGCCGTATCCGGCAAATGCGAGGTCCCCTTATCTGCGGCCACCACAAGATACGGGTCCTCACCGTCATAAACGACTACCCCAGGCGGATGCACCACCTTACCGCCAATCCGATTATCCGTTATATCGAGCAGAGCCGTCATAAAATCGCGGTAAGCAATTTCAGATAGGGCCGCCCCCTCGGATCGATCGAAGAAAGGGGTTTTTACTCGGAAGCCGCCTTTGGATCCGGTCGGTACGATCAGGGCGTTCTTGATCATTTGAGTCTTCATCAAACCAAGAATTTCATTGCGCATATCGAGCCGTTCCGACCAGCGGATTCCTCCCCGAGCTATCTTTCCGCCGCGCAGATGAATACCTTCCATGGTGGCGCTATGAACATAGATCTCAAAAAGGGAGCGAGGATGCTCCAGACCAAGAATCCCCAAGGTATCGAGTTTTATAGCCACCGGATGCTGCTCAGCATCGGAACGGAAGAAATTGGTCCGGACCGTGGCATCGATAAAGTTGAAAAGCGACCGAAGAATACGGTCCTGATTGATATCCTTCACTTGCTTCAAAGTTACCGATAATTCATGCCGCAGGGGTGGCAGCAGCAGTTCCTCTTTTTCCAGAGCAGCCTCGGCCTCCGCCCCATTAGAAAAACGAGCGGTGAAATAGCGGTTCAGCAACAACACCACCTGCGGATTATCGACAAGTGCAGCCACTAACAAAGCCTGGCCGTAGGGACCACCCAGCTGAATAGTGTAATGAATATAGCAGCGAAAAACGTCGATCTGTCGCCAGGAAAGACCGCAACTCAACAGCAGGCTGTGCAGGCGATCGTTTGCCACCATTTTTCGGCGCACGGCCTGCAAGGCTTCGATAAGAAGTTCGCGGATTTCATGCCCTAGGGCGCCTGCGCTCTCGTTGTAGCGACGTACAGTAAAGCTTTTGATGAAAACCACTCGACCTTCAGCGGCTACCTCAAAGTCCATTTCTTCGACTACAGCCAAACCGAAGTTTTCTAGTATCGGCATCAGTTCATTGAGATACGTTTCCTGCAGACTGTAAAACTGCAACCTGCAGAATCCCTTCAAGGCGGCGAAAGGCCCCCACAAGACGAAGTGTTCCTGACCATCGGTTAAAAGCTGTTCAATGGCCTTCAAATCACGCAGGGCAAAGCGAGGGTGAACCAGGGTCTGGTACTCACGACAAAAAGCTGTCTGATAACAACGCCACAGTTTTCCACCCTCGGACAACCCGTAGTCTTTCTCCAGCAACTGCCGCAACTTGCTGTGCCAGGGTTGACCGATGCGACTCAATCCACGTTGCAAACGAGACAGATCTAGGCGAACCTCCTGTTGAGGCGGTGCGAGGGATACATGCAGCGTCACATAATCAGAAAGAATTTGCATCACCCGCACATCGACAACATCACTATGGCAACAGCGGCACAGATACTTTTCCATTCGGCTCATACTGTCACGACTGTAAAAATCCCTGGGCATCATCACGACCAGGGTCAGGCCTTCGACAGCTAGACTCGGCACTGCGACGACTCGAACAGTTTCATATCGATAGAGGATCGTAAAGGAACGAGCTACCTGTTGCAGCTCAGCTTGACTCATGAAGAACAATTCAGTCTTGGGAAAGGAATCGAGCAACTCAAAGGTTTTACGGTAGTCGTGGCTGTCGGTGCGAATAGCTAGATCGTGCAAGACACTGGCAATGCGCCGCCTCAGTGCTGGCACATCACTACTTTGCTGCAAACTGCTCTGACGGGTAAATACACCGAGAAAAGCATGTTCACACCAGCTGTTAGCGCCCGGTTCCCGTAGGCCGATGTAAAAAAGCTTTTCATCCCAGTGAAAAGGGCTCGGTCGTTCAGTATGGGCGACAACCACTGGACCACTGCGTAACAGTTGTTCCCCGAAACGGAGGGTCGTATCTACCGCCTCCCGGTCTTCACAGCAAACCAACTCCCGCCAGTGAGTGGACATGCCAAGAGCCGATCCCGGTTCCTGGCAGATCCAGACCTTCCCAAGATCGTCGCGCCGGACCTCGATTGCACGATAGGAAACAGGCTTAAAGTTACCGTCGTGCAACCACTTCCAGAAATGATGAAACTCTTGTTTGGAAGCGATACTGGTAAGGTGCGCAAGTTGTTTTTCCATGACAGCACGATCTTCTTCTAGCAGCTGCATGGCGTACAGTTGTTCCTGGACTCTCACCAACAAAGGACCAAGTTGTTTTTCTACGACCCCTTTAAGGGCTATCAAAATAAAGGAATCGGCCTGTGCATTGTGGCCCCTGCCCGAAGAAAGTCGCCGGCCCTTGGCACCCATTCTGGTATGCAGAACAGGATGCGCAAAAACCCGAAAACGCACTTCACGTCGTTTAAGAAAGGTCTGGATAGAATCGAACAGAAAGGGAACATCAGGAGCGCAGACCAGCAGCAACATCTGACCGGCAAGACCTGAAGGCAGAATTTGAGCCTCTCCGCGATCCGGTCGGGCTTCGATAAAATGCAGAAACTGTTTAAGAAGATCGGCCAACTCGCGCGAGGTCAGTCCTTCGACCAAAGCTGGCGAAGCATGATCTTTGAAAGCCTTGATCAATTGCTTCAGCCGGCGCAGGGTGTCGCGGGTCGTTTCCTGGTCAAGCAGGGCCGAAACAAGGTCTAGTTGCTCAGCCAATTGCGCCCTGAGATTGACACCGGTCTGCACCTGTATTTTCATTACATTTCACTCCCGACGACCATCAGGATGTTAAGAACCGCAAGTAATTCCTCAAATAAAAACTATCTACTACCTTACCAAAGCATAGCAAACATTGGAAAACTGGCCTATAAGGAGAGGCCAGCTAGAGATTGAAACAAGGCAAGCCTCATGAACGACGGC